>JAAZIZ010000241.1 GCA_012800565.1 Lentisphaerota bacterium | reverse complement strand
GTTAACCTATGTGTTGCGCCTCCGGCGCGGGGCAGCACTGCGTGCTACGTTAACCTATGTGTTGCGCCTCCGGCGCGGGGCAGCACTGCGTGCTACGTTAACCTATGTGTTGCGCCTCCGGCGCGGGGCAGCACTGCGTGCTACGTTAACCTGTGTGCCGCACCTCCGGTGAAGAAGATGATATGTGGGCATTCCCGTGCCACACCGGATAAAGAATTTGGGCATCCCTCCCGCCGGAGGCGGGACTACATTGTTAACCCGGGGTGAGCGCGAAGCGCGAACCCCGGGACCGCCGCCCCCAAACTCCTCCCGCGCCGGAGGCGCGGCACACAGGTGCAGTCGTTCCGGTCAGCGATGCCCTCTCATTGCCAAGCCATTGCCAGCGGTCGAGCAATCGACTGGACAAAGAATTTTGCCTTTAAGTTAGGAGTATTGATCCCCTACATCCCATACATTCCATACATTCCATGCAATTCTCCGCTCTGCGGAAGACTGGTATTTTTCTTTTTCCCGGCTATATTAATCACAGCCGCCTGCACTCCCGGATCAGAATTATACTGTTCGACCCCGAATGCTGAAAAAAGACTGCCATTATGCGACTGCCACTGCCGCCTGCCCGGACATAAATTTCCGGCAGCAGCAGTCTATTCCGGGCCATATTCAGGCAGGAGCGATGCAATTATTCGCGTTTCAGGATGTTATCTATAATCCACCTGACAGCTTGAACTGAGCGCCCCGCCGGCATTATTTCCTTTCCGGCCTATCATGGTGCTGCATATTGTCCGCACCCGTCCCGCAAAAAATGGCCCGGACTGGCTCCGCTCCCGGCATTGCAGTCCCTGTCGGTATATATTAATGGGAAGTCGTTCGCATCTAGTCGTGTATCACATTCTCTCTGGAGCCCCATCGTGCTTCTTTCAGCATTATCCTGTTTTATTCTATTTGCCGCAGTAATTTTCCTGCTCTTTTTCGGAGCCGTCTGGTCCTGGCTCTGCCGCCGGCAGCCGGAACGGGCAAAATGGCTCGGTGCCCTCAGCGCCATGCTGGGCTGCTGTGCCGGAACTGCTCTGGCGCTGCCGGCTGCCGCCCAGTGGGTGCCGACACAGCATTTCGCTTTCCTGGGTCTGCACTGGCAGATTGATGCCTTAGCCGGTTTCTTCATGCTGCCGGTGCTGATACTCGGATTGGCGGCAGCTGTCCATTCGCTGGGATATCTGAAGGGGCATGACGAACATCGCCAAGGCACTTACTGGTTTTTCTTCAATCTGACTCTGCTGGCAATGCTGCTGGTTTGCGCGGCAGCCACTTATATTGAGCTGCTCCTGTCCTGGGAGCTGATGGGGATAATGAGTTTTGCCTTAGTGGCGTTTTCTTTCCGGGAGCAGGAAGTCCGGCAGGCAGCCTGGGTCTATCTGCTCGCCTGCCATGCAGGAGCAGTGTTTCTGATCCTGATGTTCGCACTGTCCTGGACCCCGGGCTATACTGGCACAGCAATCGCCTGCGGATTGCTCGGCTTCGGCTTGAAAGCCGGCTTCCCGATCCTGCATGTGTGGCTGCCGGAAGCACATCCCGCGGCCCCGGCACCGGTATCTGCCATCATGTCTGCAGCAATGCTCAACCTCGGCATCTACGGTATCCTGCGTTTCCTGCCGCCGGTTTCTTTCGGCCTGCTCGGCTGGCTGCTGCTGGCCATCGGCCTGAGCGGTGCCTTGCTGGGCATAATCCTGGCTTTGGCACAAGTGAATTTGAAGCGGCTGCTCGCCTATTCCAGCATCGAAAACATGGGCATTGCCTTCCTCGGCCTGGGGCTGGGCTTTCTGGGACTCTCGCAGCAGAATGCCGCCATGGCAATCTGCGGACTCGGCGGCGGATTGCTGCATCTCTGGAACCATGCCCTGCTGAAAGGCACCCTGTTTCTGCTCTCCGGCGCGGTCTTCAAAAGCACTGGCACACTGTCCATCGACCAAATGGGAGGGCTGGGCAAAGACATGCCAATCAGCAAGAGCTTGTTCATCACCAATGCAGCAGCCTTGAGTGGACTGCCGCCGGGAAATGCTTTCTTGTCCGAGATTATGATTTATCTGGCGGCTTTCCAAGGTGTCCTCAGCGGCAACCAGGTCATCCTGGCCGCAGCCATTATCGCCGCCGCAGGACTGGCCTTGAGCGGCGGTCTTGCAGCGGCAGCTTTCTGCAAAGCCTGCGCGGCAGTCTTCCTCGGCCTGCCGCGCAGCCCCCGCGACCCTGAGCCGCACCCGGAATGCCGGCTGATGCTCGGAGCGGAGTTTTTCCTCAGCGCCCTGGCCTTGGTCGGTATCATTTTTACTCCCTGGCTCTGGGAGAGTGTCCTGCCGGGCGTTCTGCAGCAATCACCGCTGATTGGCAGCACCAACTGGCCGCTCAGCGCAGAATATGGCAGCCGGACTCTGGCAGCAGTCAGAAATTTCTCTTTTGCTGCTATTGCCTTGATTGCGGCTCTGAGCTACCTGCGCCACCGGCAATTAAGCCGCAAAACGCTGGACACCGGCTGCACCTGGGATTGCGGCTACGCCCTGCCCACGGCCCGCATGCAGTACACCGGCACTGCTTTCACCCAGCCCCTGAGCGATTATTTCTATCTCACCAAGGGGCAGAATCGCAGCACCATCCCGGTACAGGGATATTTTCCCCAGAAAGCGGCAGTCAGCATTACAGTCTCCGACCCGGGTGGGCACTTGGTCTGGCACCCGCTCAGCCGGCTCACCGCCCGCATCGCGGAAAGGCTCCGCCGCATTCAATCCGGGTTTCTGCATCTGTACATCTTGATGATTCTGATTGCACTGATTGCAATGCTGATTTACGCTGTCGCCACTTCGCTGCCGGCAGCCACCACACCTGAACCTCTGCCGCCTGCCATCGGCCAGATGCATCAGAATTCCGCCCCTCTGCAACCATAACCGCTCCCGTATTGGATGGAAAAACATGCCGCAAAATCCTTTCTTTTGGTGGGCTGGGCTGCTTGCCGCACTGCTCCTTGCGCCATTACTGCTCGGCGTAATCAACAAAACCAAGGCCTGCTTTGTAGGACGGCAGGGCCCCAGCCTGCTGCAGCCCTATTACAACCTCCATAAGCTGTTCCGCAGAGGTTGCATCCGCACCACCGTCAGTTGTGGTCCGCTCGCCTGGGCACCCGGGATTGAACTCAGCGCCTTGCTGTTGGCGGTACTGTTCCTGCCCTACGCCAATCAGCTCAGCCCTTTCGCCTTTGCCGGCGATGCGTTCTTCTTCGCTTATCTGCTCGGACTGGGGCGCTTCGCTCTGATAATTGGTGCGCTGGACACCGGTTCCAGCTTCGAAGGCATGGGCGCCAGCCGGGAAGTGCAGTTCTCAGCCCTGACCGAGGGAGCACTCTTCGCCGTCATCGGCTTTCTCGCTTTCGCCAGCCGCTCCCTGAACCTGTCTGAGATGCTGTCATGTCCCCTGCCGTCCAATATCCCCACCGTCATAGCAGCAGTAATTCTGGCCGCCGGAATCGCTTTTATCATCATGCTGGTCGAGAACTGCCGGGTTCCTTTTGATGACCCAGAAACTCATCTGGAGCTGACTATGATTCACGAAGCCATGATTCTCGACTACAGCGGCCCGGATTTGGGCTTCATACTGTACAGCGCCGCCCTGAAGCTCTGGCTGATGACTGCACTCGTGGTGCTGATGCTTCTGCCGGGCGACCTGGCCCCACCTGGTGTGCTGTTCATCCTGCACCTCCTCGGGATATTCCTCGGAGGAGTAGTCATCGGAGCAATCGAAGCGGTCAGCGCCCGTTTCCGCTTCCTCAAGCTGCCGCAATTTCTGCTGGGGGCACTCTGCACCGCCCTGATCGCACTGGCCCTGACTGTCATCGGCACTGGAGGAGGCCTGCAATGAACGAACTGCTGAATTTGATTCTCGGTGCGCTGCTGGTTCTGAATCTGCTCCTGGTCAGCGCCAGCCGGCTGCGGCATTGCATCAAACTGGTGGCCATCCAGGGAGTGCTGCTGGGGCTGCTGCCCTTGGCCTGCGCCCATCCCGCCGATGGACATACCTGGCAGTTCCTGCTGGTAATGTTCCTGAGCTTGATTATCAAAGGTGGCCTGCTCCCGTATCTGCTCCTTTATACCACACGCCGGATCAACGTCCGGCGCGAACTGGAGCCGGTAGTCGGCTACTCGCTGTCGCTGCTCATCATCCTGGCTTTGACCGGCGGCGCCTTCTGGCTGGGCAGCGTTGTGCCCACTGCCGTCGCGCACGGCGCCTCACCCCTGGTGCTGCCGGCCGCCCTGAGCACCATCAGCACCGGGCTGTTCCTGATGGTCACCCGGCGCAAAGCCATCACCCAGGTGATGGGATTCCTGATTTTTGAAAACGGGGTCAGCATCTTCGGCACCGGAATGATGATTCATAACGGCCTGCTGGTTGAGCTCGGGCTGCTCCTCGACATCTTCGCCCTGGTCTTCATTATGGGCATCGCGGTATTCAACATCAACCGTAGTTTCCGGCATATCGACACTCACTCGCTCAACGCCCTCGGCGACTGAAAACCGCCGGCCGGGCTGTATTATCCACCCCCAAGCTCATCCCCCTGCAAACACCTATGCTAGCTCTGCTCATGGTCATCCTGCCGCTGCTGTTCGCCGCAGCAGCCCCGATACTCCGTAAACGTCCGCTGGCTCTCTACAGCCTGCTGCCGGCAACCGGGGTGTCCCTCTGCCTGGTTCTCGTCGCCGGCCTGCTGTACCCGGAACAGGACTTATTCTGCCTGTATCTTGGCGGAACGCCCATTTTGGCTGTGGATGCCGTCAACCGCTTCTTTCTGCAGCTTATCGCCGGACTCTTTCTGGTGATATCCATATATACTTTCTTCTGGCTGCCAGCCGCGCAGGAGCACAACCCGCCCCGCACTCCGGGCACCCGCACCATGCACCGCTATTTGTTCGTGCTCTTTATGCTCGTTTTCGTGAGCATGATGAATCTCAGCATTCTCTCTGCTCATTTCGGACTGCTGTGGGTGGCAATTGAAGCCAGTACTCTGGCCAGCGCTCCCCTGATCCTGTTTCACTGCTCGGAGGCCTCTCTGGAGGCAATGTGGAAGTACCTGCTGCTCTGCTCCATCGGCATCGGCCTGGCATTGTTCGGCATATTGCTGCTGGCTTTCGCCGGCAAAATCTCCGCCTGCCCGCCGGCCAGCCTTGGTTTTGCCGATCTGTCTGCTCCGGGGGTGATATTCCACCCTGTGTGGTTCAAGATCGGTTTTGTGTTCTGCCTGGTCGGTTTCGGCACCAAAATGGGCTTGGCGCCTTTCCATTCCTGGATGCCAGACGCCTACAGCGAGGCACCTGCGCCGGTATTGGCGCTGCTGTCCGGCGCACTGCTGAACTGCTGTCTGCTGGCTGTGATGCGCACCTTGAACCTGGCCCCGGAAGCAGTGCTGCCTTTCTGCCGGACCCTGCTGACCATCCTGGGAATGCTCTCGGTTCTGGTGGCTGCGTTCCTGATCATCCGCCAGAAAGACTTCAAGCGGATGCTGGCTTATTCCAGTATTGAGCACATGGGTCTCTGCGCACTGCTGCTGTGCTACTGCCAGGCTGCTCTGTCTACCCATGTCATTGCGCACGCAATCTGTAAAATGATGCTGTTCCTGTTGGCCGGAAACATCCTGCTGGCTTACGACACCCACAGAATCAACAGCGTAACCGGGATGTTCAGAACTCTGCCCCGTACTGCCTGCCTGTGGCTGTTCGGGCTGTTTGCCATCTGCGGCACCCCGCCTTCGCCGCTGTTCGTGACTGAATATCTGCTCGTCACCACTCTGCCACCATTGCTGGCCATACTGCTTCTGGTGCTGCTGTTCATCGTTTTCGCCGGCATGTCCTATGCTTGCCTCTCAATGACCATGGGTACGCCGGCTCCAGACTGCCACGAGCGTCAGACCGCCCAGGCCGCCGCTGAACAGCTTACCATCGTCCCCGGAGCCGCGGCCCTGGGTCTCCTTATCTTGGGCTACATCACCGTCCTCTGGATGAAACAACTGCTCTGACTATGACTGCCACAACCTTGACCATCAATAACGCCACCGCCGTACCAATGCAGGAGGTGCCATCCCTGCCAGTCAATGATTTCCGGGATACGCTCCTGGAACTGGTGCAACAGCAGGAGCACCGCGTCAGCGCTTTCTTTGGCCTGCCGGCCAGCCCGGCGGGACTCGGGCTGGAGCTGGTGGCGGTGTTGAACCATCCCGAAGACGGGAACTGCAAGCTGGCCAGGACAGTCGTGAAAGACTCTTTTCTTTCCCTGACCCCGGAGTGCCCCGCTTTCCACTGGTTCGAACGTGAATTGGCCGAGCAGTATTACCTTGAGATTCCCGGCCATCCCTGGCTGAAGCCAATCCGTTTCCAGCCGCCGCTGCCCGGCAGTGGCGGCAGCAAAACCACCACCACCATCCCCAATCTCACGGTTGGTGACACCGATTACTTCACTCTGGAAGGCGAAGCCTGTCATGAAGTCGCCGTCGGACCGGTGCATGCCGGGGTCATTGAGCCAGGGCACTTCCGTTTCCAATGCCTGGGAGAAGATGTCTACTCACTGGAAATATCGCTCGGCTACCAGCACCGGGGACTGGAAAAAATGCTTCTCGGCGGGCCGGACCGCCGCACCCTGCACCTGCTTGCCACCGCCAGCGGCGACTCCAGCATCGCCAGCACCACCGCTTACGCGCAGCTCTGTGAAAGCCTCGACCACACTCTGCAGCCGGAACCGGAGGCGCTTCTGCTGCGCGGCATCGCTGCGGAGTTGGAGCGCCTGGCCAACCACGTCGGTGATTTGGGAGCCCTGGCCGGAGACGTGGCTTTCCTGAGTACCGCCGCATTCTGCGGCCGGCTGCGCGGCGAATTCCTGAATATGACCGCTGAAATCTGCGGCAACCGCTTCGGGCGCTATCTGGTCTGCCCCGGCGGCGTAAACATGGCGTTCACTCCGGCGCAAGCCAGGAAAGTCCTGACTTGGCTGCAGCGGGTCATGTCGGATGTCGATAACGCTCTGGAGCTGCTGTTCGAGAGCGCGACTGTCCTGGACCGTTTTGAAGGCACCGGTACAGTATCCACAGCCGCCGCCCGCGAACTCGGGTTGGTGGGCCCGGCCGCCCGCGCCTGTGGGGTGAACCTTGACCTCCGCCACACCCATCCCTACGGCTGCTATACGCTCTCCGCACCTGCTCAGGCCGCAGACTCCGCCGGCGATGTGCTGGCCCGGGCCTCGGTGCGCCGCCAGGAGATCGCCGCTTCTGCCGCCTGGCTGCGGGAACAACTCGCAGGCTGGCAAAAAGAGAACCGCCGCCACCGGAGCACCCCGCGCCTGGCCCCCGACATGATCGCCGTATCCCTGGTCGAAGCCTGGCGGGGAGAGATGTGCCATGTCGCCATCACCGATGCAGACGGAACTTTCCGACGCTATAAAATCGTGGACCCCTCATTCCACAACTGGTTCGGACTGGCAATGTCGATGCGCGGGGAACAGATTTCCCACTTCCCTATCTGCAACAAGAGTTTCAACCTCTCCTATTGCGGTCATGACCTGTAACCGGAACAGCCCCATAACCAACCTCCGCCAGGTGATAATATGTTTACTGTCCTGAAAGCACGCCTGAAACAAGGATACCAGACCGGGAAATTCCCGCCTGCGCCCCCTAATCTCCCGGAAAAATTCCAAGGCCGGCCGACGCTCGTTGCGTCCCAATGCCAGCAGGACTGCCAGGCTTGCCTGGAGGTCTGCCCCACTGCTGCAATTGTCCAAAACGAAGGGCGCCCGGACCGGATTGATACTGGCAAATGCTTGTTCTGCGGCGAATGCGCCGCCGTTTGCCCCGGCAAAGCCATCAGCTTCGACCCGAAAGAGTATCGCCTGGCGACTTTCAGCCGGCAGGGCCTGCTTGACCCGCAGCAGGACTCCGCCCCGCCGGAGGAACTGCAGAAACTCTGCCGGCGCTCCTTGAGCATCCGCCAGGTCTCAGCCGGTGGCTGCGCTGCCTGCGAGCTGGATTTCAACGTCCTGAACACCTTGGCCTGGGATTTGTCACGCTTCGGCATCTCGGTTACCGCTTCACCACGGCACGCAGACTGCCTGCTGGTAACTGGACCGCTATCCCGCAATATGCTTATAGGACTGCAGAAAACCTACGCCGCCATGTCACGGCCAAAATGGGTGATCGCCTGCGGTGCCTGCGCTATCTCCGGCGGTATCTACCAGGACAGCAGCGAATGCTGCGGCGGACTGGAGGAAATCATCAAACCAGACCTGTATATCCCAGGCTGTCCGCCCCACCCGGCCAGCATCCTGGACGGACTGTTGCGACTGATGGGCCGGGAATCAGGAACCCGCAGCCCCGCTGACTCTTGATTGCTGCCGCCGCCCGCCGATTCATTTTTCGCGCTAATTGCAGCTCTGAACTTGCAAAGTTGGAATTGGCATTTAGATTATTAGAGATTTCTAAGCCGGGCTAGCTCAGTCGGTAGAGCAGTGGAATCATAATCCACGTGTCATTGGTTCGAGTCCGATGCCCGGTACCATTTTACAGCCGCTTAAGTCAGCAGATTTAAGCGGCTGTTTTGTTTTTGCGCCTTGGCATCAGGCAGCAAAATTCTTGCCCCGAACAGTTGTGAAACGGGAAATGGCCAATACATTAAGCCGCGTACTGGGCCCGTCAGGTGGCATCTTATTAACCTCCATGGTGCAGGATTGCAAATGACTCAGAAGCGTGAATACAATTATGAGTTCCGGAAACGACTGCTGCGGGTGCATCGCAATCGCCTCAACCCGACCCGGAACCGGCGGCAGGGGCGGGAAATCCGCATCAGCGAAAAGTGGCAGATTCTGATCCCGCAAAATGCCAGCGAGTATCTGTTCCGGGTGGCTCAGGATTTGCAGGACTATTTTGCCGTCAGCCTGGGCCTCGCACTGCTGCTGAAACGCAGCGCCCGCCTGAGCGGCAGCGCTGAGCATCCGGCCATTGTCATCGCCACCCAGGCTGAGTTGCCGGAACCGGGCGAGCCCTTGACCACCCCCCGCAGCTTCTGCCTGTCGGCAACCAGGAACTGCGTGCAGCTCTGCGGCGCAGATGAGCGCGGCGCCGCCCAGGCCTGCTATCACCTTGAGGATTTGCTCAATCTCCGCCAGGCGCCCTTCCTCAGTCCGCAGAAGATCACCCGCGCACCTTTGTTTTCGCCCCGGATGGTCCATTCCGGCTGGGGCATCGACCAATTTCCCGACCAGCACCTGAATGCCATCGCTCACGCCGGGATGGACGCAATCCTGGTCTTCGTCAAAGATGTCAATATCACCACCACCGGCTTCCTTGATTTCAACTACACTATTAACCGGGCCGCGGCCTTCGGACTGGATGTCTATTTCTACAGCTACATCAAGAGCCGCCGCCATCCCGAAGATGCTGACGCAGTACAATTCTATGAGAACACTTATGGCCGCCTGATCCAGGCCTGCCCGGGAGTTAAAGGCGTAGTTTTCGTAGGCGAATCCTGCGAATTCCCCTCCCGTGACGAGCGCAGCAAAGGCCGCTTGCGCCTGGACCCGGTACCGCCCGGACAGGAAAATGATCCGCGCCCTTTCCCCGGCTGGTGGCCCTGCCGCGATTATCCGCAATGGCTGGCTCTGGTCAAGGGCATTATGCGCAAATACAACCCCGATCTGGATGTCGTCTTCTGGACCTACAACTGGGGCTGGGCCCCTACCGAAGACCGCCTGGCCCTGATCCGCAACCTCCCCCGCGATATCTCCCTGGAAGTCACTTTCGAAATGTTCGAAAATATTGAGAAAGGCGGCATCCCCACCCGCTGTGTCGACTACACTGCCTCGTTTGCCGGGCCGGGGCAATACTTCCGCACTGAGGCCCAAACTGCAAAAGAACGGGGCATCCCGCTGTACGCCATGGCCAATACCGGCGGACTGACCTGGGATATCGGAGTCATACCCTACCAGCCCATACCCATGCAGTGGAAAAAACGCTGGGATGCCCTGCAGGCGGCCCGGCGCGACTGGGGGCTGAGCGGACTGATGGAGTCACACCACTACGGCTGGTGGCCATCCTTTATCAGCGTCCTCAGCAAAGAGCAATACTGGAGCAATGCCCGGCCGTTCAGCAAACACCTGCAGCAGGTGGCCGAATGCCTGTTCGGCCGGCGCGGCGCAGCCCTGGCCATCGCCGGCTGGAGGCTCTGGAGCGACGCCGCCACAGATTATGTGCCAACCAACGAAGACCAATACGGGCCTTTCCGCATCGGCCCGACTTATCCGCTGCTCTTCCTCAATGAGGACCACAAGGTCCCGGATGTGCCGTATGCGCATTTCGGCGCCCGTATCATCCATACGCCGTATTTTTCCCACAATCCCGCCATCGTCCCCGGAGAAATTGCCCTGCTGCAGAGTATGGCCGAAAAGATGCGCGCCGGCAGTGCGCTGCTGCAACGCGCTCTGCGCCACGCTCCGGCAGTCAGCCGGGAAGAAGCGGAAAGCATCGTGCGGCTGGGGAAATTCATCATCTGCTGCATTCAGACCACCATCCAGGTCAAACGCTGGTATCTCTGTAATCAAATTCTGCTCGACCCATAGGCCGGGCGGCAAGAAAAGCATACCACGCTGGCGCAGATGCGCACCATCCTGGAAGAAGAAAAAGCGAATGTCGAGGCAGCCCTGCCATTAGTCACTGAGGACTCCCGCCTGGGCTGGGAACCGAGCATGGAATACATGACTGATCCCGAACACCTGCAGTGGAAACTGCAGCTCCTGCAGGAAACCCGCGACAATGGTATCCCGGCTTTCGAAAAGCAGCTCCTGCAGAAGCAAAAAACTCCCCGCCGCCAGGCTCCCCCCGCCGAACTGCCCTGGGACTAAATCACACCGTGCCTGAACAAAACCACTACCAAGATTTCTTTCTTGATGCCGCCGCCGAGCCAGAGGAAATCCGGGAAAGCACGCGCAATCTGCCCATTGAGGCACGCGTGCACGGCGAGGTACTGCGCATCGTCTACAGCAATCCCGAGAATTCCTATGCCGTGGTGAAACTGCGCAGCAGCAGCCCCCGCCACGCTGAAATCACCCTGGTAGGACTGCTGCATGGCCTGCAGGAGGGACAGGAAATCGAAGCCGAAGGCCGTTGGGAGCTGCATCGCGAGCACGGACGGCAATTCAAGGTCGAATCTTTCCGGGCAGTGCTGCCCACCACCCCGGAGGGAATCAAAAAATTCCTCGCCTCGGGCATCCTGCCCGGCATCGGCGAGACGTATGCCGAGCGCATTGTCCAGACCTTCGGAAAGGATACACTGCATATCCTGGACAATTTTTCCGAACGCCTGCACGAGGTGCCGGGCATCGGGAAGAAACGCCTGGCCGATATCCGCAAAGCCTGGAAAGAAAACAGCAGCAACCGGGAGACCATGATCTTCCTGCAGGGACTTGGTATCTCAGCCGCGTACTGCCAGCGCATCATCAATAAATACAGCGCCATCAGCGCTCCGGAAATCGTACGCCAGAACCCCTATCGCCTGGCTACTGATATTGACGGCATTGGCTTCCTGACCGCCGACCGCATCGCCCGCCAGCTGGGCATTGAGGCCAACCACCCGCTGCGGCTCTGCGCCGGAGTGATATACACTCTGGAAGAACTGGCCAGCCGGGGCAATGTCTGCTATCCGGCCCTGCTGCTTGAAACCGAAGCGGCTAAAATCCTGGGTGTCGAACGGCCGGAGGCTCAGGCCGGACTGCAGACTGCCCTGCAGGAAAACAAGGTCCTGGCTCAGGATGTTACCGGGCCGGAGATGCCATCCCGCTTCATCTATCTGCGCCGGCTCAAAATCGCCGAACTGGAACTGGCCGAGGCGCTGAAGCTGCTCCTGCGGCAAGCACCCGTAACCCAGCTGCCCCGGGACCAGTCCTGGATGCGCGAATTCGCCCGCCTGAATGAGAAACAGCGCCAGGCGGTCGCCTGGGCTCTGCAGTGCCCCTGCAGCATCGTCACCGGCGGCCCCGGGGTGGGCAAGACCACTGTAGTCGCGGCCATGGTGGCAGCCGCCAAGGTGATGCGCTGGAAAATCAGCCTGGCAGCACCGACCGGTCGAGCCGCCAAACGCCTGTCTGAAGCCACCGGAATGGAGGCTGCGACCATTCACCGGCTGTTGAAATGGGAAGTCGAAAGCAAGTCTTTCTACTATGGCCCGGAACATAAGCTGCCCTGCGATATCCTGGTCATCGATGAGATTTCCATGCTGGACATCACCTTGGGGGCCAGCTTGTTCCGGGCCATAGCTCCGGGAACCCGCGTCGTCCTGGTCGGCGACAAGGACCAGCTGCCCTCGGTCGGGCCAGGTGCCGTGCTGCACGATTTGGTAAACTGCAAGCAAATACCCGTGACTTTCCTGACCGAAATCTACCGCCAGTCGGGCGACAGCCGCATCATCGTCAATGCCCATGCCGTAAATCAGGGCCGGATGCCGGACTTGCGCCCGACACCGACTGGCAGACTCGCGGATTTCTATTGGCTGGAACAGGACGACCCTGACACGGCCGCCGACTGGCTGACCAGAATGGTGGTGGAACGCATCCCCAAAGCCTTCGGTTTCGACCCGATGACCGAAATTCAGGTGCTGTCGCCGATGCATAAGGGCGTCTGCGGTATCCAGGCACTGAACAGCCGGTTGCAGGAGGCTCTGAATCCCAGCCGGAACGGTAAAATTCCGGAGCTGGTCAGCGGCGGCAGGGTCTTCCGCCTCGGCGACAGGGTGATGCAGACTGCCAACAACTACGACAAGGGGGTCTTTAATGGCGAGATGGGACGCATCTCCTGTCTGAACAAAAATTCCTTCTCGGTGATTTTTGATCAGACTGAGGTCAATTACGACCTCAGCGAGGCTGACCAGCTGGTGCTCTCGTATGCAGTCACCGTGCATAAGTCGCAGGGCAGTGAGTTCCCGGTGATTATCCTGCCGGTGCTGACCCAGCATTATGTGATGTTGCAGCGCAACCTGATCTACACCGGCATGACCCGAGCCCGGAAGCTGCTGATCATGATCGGCTCGCATAAGGCCCTGGAAATCGCAGTCCGCAACAACGCCCCCATGCGCCGGCTGTCGCTGCTCGCACAGCGACTCTGCGGAACAGTGACAGACGAATAGACGACAACCGGGAGCCTTCCCGGTACATAGGCGGGAAATTGGCAAGTTGCAAAAGTGGCAATGCATGGGACGTATTGGACTTATGGGGCGTATGAATAATAGGACAATGGGATAGATAAGCTAAAATCGCACATCCATTGTCTAATTGTCTCCATACTCCGCCTATGTCCCCTACCTCCCCTGCAATTCCCCGGTCTCCGCACGCCGCTCTGCGGAAGAGCCATTACGGAAATTGCCCCCGATCTTGCCGGCCGGCCTTGTAAAATACCCTTAAGCGTTCATAGTATATGAGTTACCGTACGTAATCAATACCGGCCCGGTAGCTCAGCAGGATAGAGCAACTGCCTTCTAAGCCGTAGGTCGTGGGTTCGAG
>JAAZIZ010000240.1 GCA_012800565.1 Lentisphaerota bacterium | reverse complement strand
CTGCAGGAATTCCGGGCCGCTTCTCTGCCACCCTGCACCTATCCAAAATATCAGCTGCGGACTGCAGATTTCAGCTTAACGCGGTTATAACTCCTCTGGCGGTTCAGGAAGACTGCATTTCCTCAGGAGCAAAGACCTTCTGTAACAACCGCTGGTTCTCCTCCCAGTGTTCAGGATATAGCTTATGGCAAGCCGCAGCTAATTTCAGCTGGTCTGCCGGACAAAGCCAGGATGGGCTGCCGGTGCCTCTGCTCAGGGCGCAATATCCTTGCAGAAAAGCCCTGGCCATAGCAATGCGTTGCGGCATTTCTGTCAGACACCACAAACAGCCAATAAACTGCGCCAGATTCTTAAGGCGGCGCTGCCGGCTCAGGCAGATATTGACTCTGATATCATCACAGTCAATGACGGTCAGACGGTGATGACCCGAAGCGCTGGTGGAAAAGACAAAATTCGAGGGCTTGGTGTCTGCGTGATATATCCCCTGACGGTGCAACCCCGCGAGCATTTGCCCAGCTTGCCGGTAGAGCGGAACCGCCTCATTGACGGGCAGAGTCAAATCGTGGGCCATATACAAATCTCCATCGCCGGCGTCCTGGAACAGCAGATAGGCTGCGGTAAGGTCCGCATTGCGCTGCCAGGCGAAACACTCTGCAGAGCCAACCAAGCGATTGCTGCCCAGCCAACCTTGCTGATCCCGGGAAAAACATCCCGGCCAGAGCGGATTGCGGTATTCTTTGACGATATATGTCCGGCCGTCAGCAGCGTGAATACGGCTGGCCCGGCGCTTGTGATCGTCTTTCAGCATCCGACCCTGCTGGACATTGTCTTTATGCTGCCGGATAGCTTCCCGGATCATTGCGGGAGCATAACAGCGTTTATGGCGCAGCACTCCTTCTTGGTCCCGCACCACCGCAATATCTTTGCCTCCCCGGAGCAGCTGCCAACGAAAGCACCACCAGGACCAGCCCCGGACCACCCGCAATGAATTATCCAGTTCCAGCATCAGGGTTCCCTCTCCCGACTCAGCCAGTCATCAACTTCCTGGTCGATGATGGTATTGGCCAGCCGTCGCCGCACTTTGGCCATTATAAGTTGGCTCTCACGTGCGGTCTGCCCGGCGGACCAGCCGGAATAAACTGCGTATCGTTCCAGAAACCAACGTGCGCCGGCGGTGTTGCACAGCCGCCAGCTCAGAAGGTGGCAGAACTGCTGCAGATTCCGGCGGCGATGATACTGTAACAACCACCCGGTGCTGCGGAAACTGCGGTCATTATCCAGGAATGCCAGGCGCCCAGCGTGCAAACAGAAATTTCCCAGCAGGCAATCGCCATGAATAAATCCGAGCTGGTGGAAGTGACTCAATTCGCGGGCTGCGATTTCCAGCAGTTGCTGGCGTTGCTGTTTATCCGTGGCCTCAACCAGCAACTGATTCAGAGTCGGGGCTCTGACCTCACGGGTAATGAATACATCGCAGGGATATCCCCAGCGCCTTTGCCGCGCTGCCAGAACAGGCTCCGGACAGATAATCCCCGCAGAAAGCATCTGCTCGCAGACCTGCAGCACTGCCAAGGCCCGCGAGGGCCGCAGACACCACTTCAGATGTTTCCAAAGGGTTGCAGGATTGCAACCCCGATCATCGCTCAGGGACTTAATGATTTTAACGTACAGCACCCCATGCTCTGTTACCACCCGCCGCACTTCACGGTTTGGACGATTTGCCAGCACACGATCTGCTGGTGCGGACAGGAACTCGTCAAGATTGGCCAAGGGCTCAAGCCATCCATTGCGGACCAGCCCCTGCCAACCCTGGCTCACGTAAGGGATATATTTCTGAGTGCTTTGTTGCATTACACTGTGGTATTCTGGGTTCTGTCTGCAGCGACGGCCTGGAGGTGTTTTTCCAGCTGATTGAAATAATGCTGCATATTATATTTTTCAGTGCTGGCCAGGGCTGCCAGGCGCATCTGCTCTCGTGCCGATGCAGTCAGATCGGCGAATTGCCGCAACATTGCTGATAACTCCTGCGGCTCGCCTT
>JAAZIZ010000239.1 GCA_012800565.1 Lentisphaerota bacterium | reverse complement strand
CTCGGCAATGCGCACCGGAATAATCTTTTCACAGAGGTGCGCCAGCAGCGGCATAAAAGGAACCAGGATCAGGGTTGTGCAGACATTGAAAATCGTATGGGCATTGGCAATCTTCCGCGGCAGGCTGCCGGAAGCGCTTAGGTGCTCCACCAGCTGAAAGAAAACCGGCGCCTCTGAATCCCCGAGATGAATCCAGAATGTCCCCGCACAAATCAAAACGCCAAAGACATTGAACAACGTATGAGCCAGGGCGGCCTGCTTGGCAATCCGGTTGGCCGGAATGGCCGCAATCTGGGCGGTAACCGTAGTGCCGATATTCGAACCCATAATCAGCGCCACAGCGGTATATAAGTCAATCAGACCGCTGGCGCCCAGGGCAATGACAATACCACTGCAGGCTGAACTGCTCTGGATGATCATTGTCACCAGAAGCCCGATGCCAATCGCACCCAAAACCGCCCCGGGAGGGAGGCTGCCGTTACGCGGAGCGCAATTGAAGGTCTGGAATATGGCGATAAAATCCGGATCCTGAGCCAGTTTTTTCAGCTCAGTGCTCATGATGCTCATGCCGAAGAACAGCAACCCGAAGCCCAGCACGGTATCGCCCCAGCCACGTAAGGAATGATGCGTGATAAAGCAAAGCAGCACGCCAAGAATGATGGCCGGCATGATCAGCCATTCGACATTGAAAGCAATGATCTGCGCAGTGATCGTGGTACCGATATTGGCGCCGAAAATAATGCCGATGGCCTGCAGCAGACTGAGCAGGCCGGCATTGATGAAACCGACCACCATCACCGTGGTGGCACTAGAGGATTGAACGATGGCAGTGACGAGTGCGCCGGACAGAATGGCCACAAAGCGGTTCGAGGAGAAGAAGTGCAAGATAGAGCGCATGCGGCTGCCAGCGGCTTTGTGCAAGCCGTCACTCATCAGCTTCATGCCATAAATAAATATCGCCAGGCCGCCAAAAACAGTTAGAATAGACATACGAAGTGTGTCCTTTTTAATGTTCTTTTTCCTGCAGCAGGAAGGCAGTCTTTTCCAGAGCCTTGTCAGAACCCATTATCATCAAGTTGTCACCAGACTGCAGACGAGTCGGACCTTGAGGAATCAAAAATTTATCGTCTCTGCGGATCAGCATCACCAATGCATCCCTGGGCAGCCCAAGCTCCGCCAAGGTCTTTTGGTCTGCCCGTTCATCGACCAGGAACTCTTTGCTGCTGGCATCCACGGTGCCGGTATTCTCAAAAAACAGCGGCACCCGCGGATCGCTCCGCAGCGGCAGATCAAGGTCCAACCAGCGCGCCAAATGCATAATCGTCATGCCCTGCAGCATGACTGAGCTGAACACGATAAAGAAAACGATGTGGAACATCAGGCCATCGCCATTGATGTTAGCCAGCAGCGGGAAGGTGGCCAGCATAATCGGCGCTCCTCCACGCAGACCCACCCAGGAGACGAGCACGCGCTCAGCCATAGTGAAATTGCTGCGCACCATACAAATAAAGACCGCCAACGGACGGGCGATGAGCATTAAAAACGCGGCGATAGCCAGTCCGGCCCATTTGATCTCCCAGACTTGACTGGGGTAAGAGAGCAGCCCCAGCATACTGAACAGAATGACTTGCATCAGCCAGGCAAAGCCGTCATAGAATCTGCCGATGCCGTTATTGAAGATGAACTGGCTGTTCCCCATGACCATGCCAGCCACATAAACCGCCATAAAGCCATTGCCGCCAGCCAATTCCGCGCCGGAAAAAGTCAGCAGCACACAGACAAAGGCGAGAACATAATACAGCCCGTCATACTCAAAATCAATTTTATTGTAGAGCCAAACCGTGGCTTTTCCCAGCGCCAGGCCAAAAGCGATGCCAAGCGTCATTTTGATCAGGAACATCGGGAATATACTTAAATATTTCAGCATTGGCACCGTGCCGCCGGCATTCTCGGTCGTTACGATGCTGACCATGAAGATAGTCAGAAAAGCGGCCATCGGATCGTTGCTGCCGGATTCAAATTCCAGCAACGGCTGTAATTTGCCGCGGAGGCTGACCCTGCGCGAGCGCAGAATCGCGAATACGGCCGCAGCATCAGTAGAGGAGATGATTGAACCCAGCAGCATGCACCAGGCCAGAGAGAAATTGTTCTCAGGCCACAGCCAACCCAGGAAAACCCAGGCAAACAACCCCACGAACACAGCCGTCAGCAGTACTCCCAGACTGGATAAGATACCGGCGGTGAGCATCACTGGCTTGACTGTTTTCCAGCGGGTGTCGAAGCCGCCGGAAAACAAGATAAAAGCCATGGCCACCGAGCCGATATAGTTGGCCATCCGGGCATTGCTGAATTCCAGGCCGCCAAAGCCCTCCGAGCCAAACAACATCCCCACCGCGAGAAACATCAGCAGAGTAGGCATGTTCAGCCACGAGGATACTTTGCTGGATAGCAGGCAAAACAAGACAACGGCTGTAAAAATTGCTAAACTAGTGGCTAAAGACATCTTTTACGCCCGGTTCCAATCACTTACCGTAGTTTGTAGTTAATGTGCGAAGTTTTGTGATGGGGCGTGATAGACCCAGGGCAACGCCTGAACCCGAGGGCGAAAGTCCTCCGGGGACAAGGCTGCGGAAGCAAGCTTCCGCAGGGAAAGCGGCAGCAAGCTGCCGCACTTCCAAATGCCCTTACGCCCTGTTTATGTCGCTTTGCAAGATTGAGGCTGCGACGGGGACTGGATGCCCTTACGCCATGGGTAACCTGCACCTGCAGGTCGTGCCCCGCCTTTCCCATTGTCCCATCCATACGTCTCATACGTCCCATACGTCCCATACCATCCCCCGCGCCGGAGGCGCGGCACCAACCACCCAAGCCCTGTTAAGGGCGAGACAAAAGCCTGAACTACACACGCCTCCTTTAAAGATTACATCCATCACAAGATTTCGCACATTACCAATTTGTTAAATAAAGCAGCTTCCAATCGGCTTCTGCCAGCCTGGCCTCCCGGGCGATGCGACTCTTGCCCCCGACCACCCGCCGCCCCCGGACGCCAGCAAGAACAACCGTGCCGGCAAATTATTTCAGCAGCACGGGCACCGGCAGGTCGAAGCCCTTGGCGATCATCCAGGTAGCTACCGCCAGCAGCACCCCGCCGACAAAAACCGAGCCAATCTGGCCAGAGACATTGGTGGCAACAGAATAAGGCAGAATAATATTGGAGGGGTCTTCATCCTGCGCCATTTTCTGGACTACTCGGGCGGACATCGGGAAAGCGGAAATACCGGCTGCGCCGATCATCGGATTGACTTTCTCCTTGGCGAAGAGATTGACAAACTTCGCATAAAGGACTCCGCCGGCAGTATCGAAGATAAAGGCGATCAGCCCCATCAGTATAATCAGCAGCGTATCCCGAGTCATGAACTTTTCAGCAGTCATGGTCGAGCCGATGGTAATGCCCAGCAGCAAGGTGACCAGGTTCGCCAGCTCATTCTGGGCGGCCTTGGACAGTCTTTCCAGCACCCCGCATTCGCGAATCAGATTGCCGAACATCAGCATGCCGATCAGCGATGCGCACATCGGCGAGATCAGGCAGGCGATTATGGTGACCAGGATGGGGAAGACTATCCTGGTCGTGCGGCTGATGTTGGCCGCACGGTAAGGCATGCGTATGCGACGCTCGGCCTTGCTGGTCAGAAGTTTGATAACCGGCGGCTGAATCAGCGGCACCAAGGCCATATAAGAATACGCAACCACTGTAATGGGCCCCAGCAGCTCGGGGGGTGCCAAGCGATTCGCGACCACGATGGCCATGGGGCCGTCAGCTGCACCGATATTGCCAATCGCGGTTGCGGCCCCCAAGTCGAAGCCAAGCATCCGGGCGATGACCATAGTGACGATAATGCCAAACTGAGCCGCAAAACCATAGCAGATCATGCTCGGACGGCTGAGCAAGGGCCCGAAGTCCATCATTGCCCCGATGGAAACAAAGATCAGCACCGGGAATAATTCATTCTCAATACCATTCTCCATCAGCCAGGTCAGCACACCATCCTTGCCAACTGCAGCGGAACCGGGAAAGTTTGCCAGAATAATACCAAAGCCAATCGGCAGCAGCAGCATGGGTTCATACTGTTTTTTGATCGCGGCCCAAATCAAGGCCAGACCGATAGCAAACATGGCGATATTGCCCCAATTCAGGGAGGTAATGCCTTGAAATAATTCCGCTAATTGTGACATAAAAAACTCCTGCCCCTTGTGTCGCTTGTGTGAAAATGATGAACTGATAACCCACGATTCTGGATTGTAAATCCGGTTAATATAATCTTTGTGCCGGGTAG
>JAAZIZ010000238.1 GCA_012800565.1 Lentisphaerota bacterium | reverse complement strand
CTCTCCCACCGGCTATGCTGGTGATGCCCGGCTGGGAGGAGGCTTTGCTGCACTTTATCATGGAAAGCAGATGGTCAACGGCGAATGGCACTCGCCACGCCTGCTGTTGACCTTGGCTGAAACGGAGCAGGAGGTCCTGCCCGCTTATCTGCGGCAGTGTTACCGGCGTGGCTACCTGCCGCGCCCCAGGGCACGGAGAGGGGCATCATGGTGGAAGAGTCCCATTTACTGCACTTGGCATGACCAGGTTGCGTTGGCTTGCCGTGACAGCGTGGACTACCTTTCCGGCAGCATGCCGTCGGCGGTGGATTTCTGCACCCAGGCGCTGACCGAGGAATGGCTGCAGGAGCTGTGTCGGCACGATTGCCAGCCGGGGATTGTGATCCTTGATGCTGTCTGGCAGTGCAATAAGAATGCTGCGGACCCCGATCCGGTGAAATGGCCTGATTTACGGGGTTGGATTGAGAGCTGTCATCGCCGCGGAATCAGGGTCTTTCTCTGGAACAACGCCTGGGATAAGGAAGGCCTGCCGGCGGATGAATGCATTACCCGCGACGGCGTGCCGCTGTGCGCGGATATCACCAATCCAAAATATGAGCGGCGCTTCCGGGAGATGCTGCGGCGCTATTTTTCTGCGGGCGCGGATGGTCTGAATGCCGATGGTCTGAAGCTGGACGGCTCGCTGAGCCTTCCTACCGGTCCTGGGTTGCGGAACTATGCCGATCTCTGGGGTCTGGAGTTGCAGCGGTATTACTTGCGGGTGCTGTATGAGGAGAGCAAGAAGCACAAGAAGGATGTCTGCATCAGCACCTTTGTCGCAAATCCCTATCTGGCTGACTGCACCGATATGGTGCGCATCGCGGATATGTACACCCCGCGTCTGACTGCGGAACGTGCTATGCTGCATCGGGCCCAGGTGTACCGCCAGACCATGCCCGGCTGCGTGATTGACACCGATGGACAGATGCACTTCTATCAGCTTGATGATTATTCCAGAATCCTGGCCGCGCAAGCCGAGGTCGGCGTGCCTTGTCTCTACAATGCCAAGTGGCTGCGCCGGGCGCATTTCTTCCAGCCCGCTGAATTCAGCCAGCTGACCGAAGCTGATTATCGCTTCTTCGCCAAGGTCTTCCGGGAATGGCGCCGCAAGAACAACCTCTGAACCAAGGGTAGGGCTACTGATACTGCTGCCGGCTCCGGTCCAGCGAGCGGTAATTGATGGCTTCGGAGAGATGCTGCGGGGCGATGTCCTGGCTCTGCTCCAAATCAGCGATCGTCCGGGCGATGCGCAGAATGCGGTCGTAGGAGCGCGGGTTGATGTTCAGCTGGGTGATGGCCTGGCGCAGGAAGCTCAGGCATTCGCGGTTCAGGGGGCAGAATTCGTCCAGATATTTTCCGGTCATGCTGGAGTTATCCATAATGCCGGTGTTGCCGAAGCGTTTCAGCTGCCGTTCTCGCACATGCAAGACTTTAGCCCGCATGCTGGCGGAGCATTCGCCGGACCTTTTGCCGGTCAGGACTTCCTGACTGACGGGGGGGACATCGATATGCAGATCGATGCGGTCCAGCAGTGGTCCGGAGATGCGGGCGCGGTAGTTTATGATCTGCATGGTTGTGCAGGTGCAGCGTTTGCTGTGTGAGCCATAGTAGCCGCAGGGGCAGGGGTTCATCGCCGCGACCAGCATTATTTTGGCCGGGAAAGTAAAGCTGCCGGCGGCTCTGGCCAAGGTAACCTCGCCGCTTTCCAGAGGCTGGCGCAGAGATTCCAGGACATTGCGGCGGTATTCCGGCAGCTCATCCAGAAACAGCACGCCCCGGTGGGCGAGACTGATTTCGCCTGGCCGGGGGATGTTTTTGCCGCCGCCGAGCAGTCCGGCGTCACTGACCGTATGGTGAGGAGAACGGAAAGGGCGGCTGGCAATCAGTCCGATTCGGGGGTCGAGCGTGCCGGCGATGCTATGGATTTTGGTTACCTCCAGGGCTTCCTGCAGGGTCAGAGGCGGGAGGATGCCGGGAATGCGGTTGGCGATCAGGGATTTGCCCACGCCCGGTTCGCCGATCATCAGCAGATTATGGTTTCCTGCCGCGGCAATCAGCAGCGCCCGCTTGGCGCTCTCCTGCCCTTTGACATCCAGGAAATCCAGGGTATTCTGCTGATTGCGTTCCAGCAGCGCCTGGACATCGACCGTAGTTGGCAATAGTCCGCGGTGTTCCCGGAAGAATACCACTGCCTCCAGCAGATGCCTGACGCCGTAAACAGTCAGGCCCGAGACTGCTGCGGCTTCACTGGCATTTTCCTGCGGGACCAGCATCCTGGTCACGCCGATGCTCCGGGCATGCATGGCGATGGGCAGAGCGCCGGGGACAGCGCGCACTTCGCCGGTCAGGCCGAGTTCGCCGATGATCATGGTGTTGCGCAGTTCTTCCGCCTTGAAACCGCGGCTGCTGGCAATCAGACAGAGGGCGATGGCCAGATCAAAACAGGAACCGCTTTTACGCAGATCGGCCGGGGCCAGATTGATGGTCGTGCGGCCTTCCGGCATACGGACGCTGCACTGGCTGAGGGCGGACCAGATGCGGTCACGGCTTTCCCGGATAGAGGCATCCGGCAAGCCGATGATGGAGAGCATGTATTCCTGGTCCGGGCGATTTTCGCTGCGCCGGTTATTGATTTCCACTTCGACGGTGAAGACATCGACGCCATGAATGGACGCGCTCAAGGTCTTGCTGATCATCTTGTCTCCCGAGCTGGCAGTTGGGCTTTCGGCCAAATGGCCGCCGATACTATAACGTTGTCGGCGGCCATTCTGGGCCCGGGTGACAAACAATCACTCTGAAGTGACAATCATTCTCCTGAAAGCATAGAGATTCCTGCCGGGAGGGCAGTTTTCGTTCAGTCGGTCTGAGTGCGGGTATATGGGCAGGCCATCGCGCACATTTCCGCGGCGCAGGGTCGGATGCGGAGGATGGGGTCCCTTTTGGTCATGGCCTCGGCCAGGGCATCGGGAGTGATGTCTTCCGGCGGTGGTACATCGGTTTTGGAACCGGTCCACTGTTGGCCTTCAGCGGCGACCAGTCCGAAGCGGATGGCCCAGTCGCAGCGTTTCTGGTCCACGATATTGAAGCTCAGGGTCTGTCCCTCAAGATTCAGCTGAGCGAGCCCCTTGAAAGCCTTGACCGTGCAATGTTCCAGGCAGCGGTTGCAGTCCTGGCATTTGCTGCGCAATGCCTGCAGATCGGCGAGCTGGTCTTCCTGCAGTTCACAGTCGACCACGATGGCGACAAAGCGGATATTGGTGCCGTATTCGGGGGTATTGACGAAGCCGCCTTTAGTCAGGGTTCCCAAACCGGCACAGACCGCGCTGATGCGGTTGGAGAAGATATTCGGCTGCGGTCCGCGGGGATTGGCGGAGTAGGAGGCGGTATTTTCCAAGTCGTTCAGGGCATATGCCTGGATGCCCCAGGCGCTGAGGCGCTGAATCAGACGCAAGGCCGCGTAATTCAGCAGATTGCGGCTTTCGTACTGGGCGAAAGCATAGGGACCGACGGCTTCCGCCGGGCGGCGCCCCAGGCATTCGCTGCTTTCGAGCGGGGTTCTGAGGCCCAGCACAATCACACTTCGAGCACCGGGCAGGTGCTCTTCCGGGGTATGCAGACGACGCAGGCGTTTTTTAACCTCGACCGTTGAGCTCAGCCAGAGGGAGCCGGTTTCAGAGATGTCCAGGACTTCCTGCTGGTCCAGGGCGCCTCTGACGCTCTCAACGGCACGGCTGACGCGTTGACTGCTGCTGATGCCAACCAAGTCGGCGCCGAATTCGCGGGCGAGCTTCTTGACCATGTCCGTCAAATCGAACTGGGGCGGCCGGGGTGGCTGTTTGGCGCAGACTGCCAGCGGGGCCAGTACGGCGCTGGTCAAGGTGAAGCCGATGGACTGGTTGTCGCCTTTACCGAAGAGCTTGGCTGCTTCGGCGATGACGCAGTCCATGGCCGGCAGTGCGCTTTCCCGCAGGTTGCGCCCCAGGAAATAGGGTGCGGCACTGTAGCCGAGTTTTTCCAGTCCGGCGGCGTAGTAGAACGCGCCGTAATTCATGATATACCCTGCGGTTTGATGGAAATTGGCGCTGTTGTCCAGGGAGCTGCCGGTAGGTTTGGCAACTTGGAAGAAGACGATGGAGCGGGCGTCGGGCAGCAGCGGTTTGAGGTTGATTCCGCGGCTGTTCCAGTCATCAAGATTCTGGATCACGACTTGGTTGACGCCATAGGCCAGAGCGTTGGCCAGCAGCTGCTGCTGGCTGCCGCGGTCGGGATTGGGCCGACTGGGGATGACGTTCTTCTTCCGGATTGGTGCGCTGGAATACTCTTTATTCCAGCTGCGTTTGTCCCGGGGGAGGCAGTATTTGATGCAGCAACCCATGGTGCCGCCGCGCATGCCCAGTTCTTTCAGCTTGTCCAGGATGACCTGCTCGTTGACAACCGGGGGGATTTCCGCTTCGGAATCCAGCCCGAAGTGCTCCGACCAGGCGCAGCGCCAGAGGTTCTTCTTGGCAAACGTATAGGTATGTCCTTCGATTTCAAGAGAGACCATGCCCCTCACCTCCTGGGTGGTGGCATAGGCGCAGCAGTGATCCAGGCATTGTCCGCAGCGGTCGCAGAGGGTGTTCCCGGGCAGCAGCGGGTCAGGAGTCAGGGGAGCATCGGTAATAATGGACACGAAGCGGTTGCGGGGGCCGTATTCGGGAGACATGGCGATGCCGCTGTAGCCCATTTCAGTCAGTCCGGCGCAGACTGAGGCGTAGATATGCGACATATCGGGTGCGAAAGTCGAGTCCAGGCCCTTGTATTCGCGGTAGCGCCAGATATTGCTGGCGGTGATGGGGATGGCCTTGTATCCCTGGTCTTCCAGAAAGCGGCCAAGATTATAGGATATGGCATCAAGCTGGTTGTTCATAAAATACTGGTAGGAATAAGAGCCCTGCTGGTGCGGGCTGCCTTCCCCGCCGATTTCAATCATCCCGTCAGTATGATGGATGGCGCAGACGATGACCGATTTACCTTCCGGCATCAACCCCGGGGGGCTCATCAGCAGGGGGGCATTGGCCCAGCGTTCGATATTGGCGACACCGACCATGTCGGCGCCGAGACTGAAGGCTTTCTGCTTGGTCAAGGCGGTAAGTAACTGGCTCATCAATCTTCTCCTGGTTGAATGGGGGGAAATCAATCGGAATCACTTGGTCTGTCCACTGCTGCAGGCGCAGCAGCAGTGGACTGCTCTTCTGCCTCAATAGTCTCCAGGGCGGCAGAGAGTTCTGCCGCTCCTTGCCGCAGCAGCGCGAACATCGCCTGGTCCTCTGCGGGATTATGCCGGTATTGGGGGAAATGAATGCCCAATGCTCCCAGCAGCTGCTGCCGACCCGTGTACACCGGCACAGCAGCGGAACACACCTGGGCAGTGAAATTGCTGCTCAATCCCTGCCGGCGAATCTGTCCCAAGGCCGTCTGCAACTCCTGGAGGCTGCCGATGCCGGGCCAGGAAACAGAATCCGGCAGGCCATAATGACGGCAGACCAGCGCGAGTTCCGGGGCAGAACAGCAGGCTGCCAGAATCTTGCCGGTCACCGTACCCCAGATACTCATGCTCTCCGGTTCCATCCGGATCAGATCAACTTGGATTTCCTGACCGCCGCTGGCCCTGGCTACCACCCGGCGGCGACCGTTCAGCAAGGTCGCAAAAACAAGAGCCTCACCACTGCGGGCAGCCAAACCGCCCAGAACAGACCGGAACAGGACGCTTTGATAAGCAGACAGACTTAAGGCGCGGCCGAATTGGCGCAGCTTCCAACCCCCGCGGTAAACACCAGAACCGTCATTCTCGGCATACCCGCAGAGACACAGAGTCTTCAATAAATTGTGCGTCGTGCTGCGCTTCAAACCCATCTGAGTACTGATCTCACTCAGCGACAGACCAGCGCCATCAGGAGCAAAACTGATGAGCTCCAAAATAGACAACCCCCTGCGCAAGGCTTGCACCGGAATGCGCAAATCAATGACAGCATCATCTTGTTTCATTATTATTGAACCGAGTTCTGTTATTTGGTAATGACAAGAATATAAGCACTGGTTTTACGATTTCCACTGCGGCGGTGATTTTTTGTGATTTTGGTATTGTTTGTGCCAGGCGTGGGCTTCAGCGGCGGCGTTTTTTGGGGTTTTTTGGTTAAACAGCTGTTTTCATTTGCATCTTGGGCTGATTATGATATTTTAGGCGGATGCTTACAGGCCGTCTGCACTGTGGTTGCAGCTGACCTGGCTTTTTACGTTGTCTTTGCATTTGCAGGAAAAATTTATAACAGGGAGTTTTGTGATGTTAACTTCAGCGGCGGTGAAGCAGAAAGCGAAAGAGTTTGGGGCTGATTTGGTGGGTATTGCACCGATTTCCCGTTATGAGGGTGCACCCAAGCAGCATGACCCGCGTTATATATTTCCGGCGGCACAGTCAGTGATTGTGCTGGCCTTTCGGATTGCCCGGGGGGCGTTGCGCGGCATTGAGGAAGGGACCTTGTATACGACTTACCCGACTATGGGATATGCTGCCCTGAACCAGGTCTATGCTCCGATGACGTTATGGAATCTGACCAACTGGCTGGAGGACCAGGGCTACGAGACGGTGCCGATGATCAACAGCAACGGCGGGGAAGCGGTCAATCCCGTGACCGGTAATTTCCGGCGTGGCTGGAGCCGCCCGGTGCGTCCTGGTAATCCGTATCCGGATGTCCTGGTGCATTTTCGTCTGGCGGCTTATCTGGCTGGTTTAGGCGAGATTGGCTGGAGCAAGGTATTTCTGACTCCTGAATTTGGCCCCCGGCAGCGTTTTGTGCTTTTGCTGACTGATGCCGAGCTGGAGCCAGACCCGATTTATGAGGGTAAAATCTGCGATCGCTGCATGCAATGCGTGCGGCATTGTGCCGGCAAGGCGCTCAGTGCCACCGAGTCAGTAAAATTGCATATCGCCGGTCATGACATTGAATGGAGCAAGCTGGACCCGCTGGCCTGTGAGAAAGGCATCCAGGGCGGCTGCGAGGGCTGCCGCAATCCGTTTGAAGGTGAATATCCGCGCAAATACGGCTACGGACGGGCGCTGGAAGGGGCGGCAGGCTGTATCCGGGCCTGTATGGTACATTTGGAGGAGCGCGGCAAACTGACCCGGAAATTCAAGAATAAGTTCCGTACTCGTCCGGCCTGGGACGATATCGACCACAGTCAGCCGCCGGAACTGACCGAGGAGGTCATCCGTGAATATGGTGAAAGCGGCCGGATAGAAGAATATAATGCTTACGAAAAATATACTCGCGAAGATAATTACGGCACTGCAAAGAAGCCGGCCGCGCAGGAGAAGCACAATCCGTTGATTGACTGATTGGCGTTGCGGCCGGGGATTCAGCTGCCTCCGCCCGGGCTTATTACGTCCCGGGCGGAGGGTGTGGGGGCGTCCCGGTGATTACTTGGCCGGTTCTGCTGCTGGTTCTGCTGTAGCGGTAGGGAAGAACCCCAGCACAAAAGGCGCACAGCCGACCTGTTTGCTGAATTCCAAGGACTCGCTGAAAGCGCGTTTCGCAGTCAGGGCGGATAAATTCCATTTCTCCCGCGGGAGCATGGGCAGGAAGCGCTGGCTGTATTTCAGCAGCACCTCTTGCATCCGGGTGATTTTTTCCGCTCCCAGCTGTTCCGGGGTATATCCCTGATCCAGAAGATATGATACAGCGTAGTAGATGGTCAAATCATGCGGTTTGAGGTTTTTCAGCGGGTCGCTGCTGACGCGTTCGGCCAAATCCTGCAGATAGCGGGGGTCATCAGTGATCCGGTGAAATTCGATTTGAATCGGCCACCAGTCCAGGCTCTGGCGGAAATTCCGGGCATAGAGTGCGGGTAATCCCCGCAGTGATTTGAGTTCCTCATCCTTGCGGGAATTGCTTTCTTCCCAGGCCTTGATGCAAGCCTGCAGCAGCTCATCGGCGATTTTGAGGTCCTGCGGGTCGTTGGTTTCGGCGTAGCGGTTCTGCCAGGCGGAAGCGCAGTAGACCGAGCCTTGGACATTCTTGCGGCTGAACTCCCGGACTTCGGCCAGTGCATCATCAAGGCGTTCATTTCCGCTCAGCCATTTCATCAGATACAGTCCCCGGCTGGGGGTGTACTGGGTCTGCACTGCGCCACTCCAGTGGTTTTTGTTGCGGCGATGCATCCCCCCCTGCAATTTCTGCAACGGCTGATTGAATCTGCCGTGCATAATATCGACATCAGCGACGTGGGTGGCGTAATCATAGGCGAAGAGAATGACCTCCCGGTCCTGGGTCCACAAGCCGAAATTCAGGAAACCGGCATACGGTTCGCCCGAGCCGTTACGCCAGCCGTATCTGCCGTGCATGCCCCAGTACATGGGGTAGAGGATGTTTACGCCATCTTTGACCCATCCTCCCCGGGTCCAGTTGGTGCGCACGTCGCCGTAGTTGATGAATCCGTTCCAGCGCCAGTGGTCACGCGATGCCATCAGCCAGTACATCTGTCCTGTCAGGCCTTCAATATAAGCGGTATGTTTGGCAAAGGTTTCTTCTTTCCAGTTCCCCATTGCCTTGCTGGCAATCAGATCGGCGCGGCTGGG
>JAAZIZ010000237.1 GCA_012800565.1 Lentisphaerota bacterium | reverse complement strand
TTTCCAATGTATTTCGGCGTATCCGCAAATTTGTCTCAATATTTCGCGCCTACCGCCGCAGAAACCCGTTATTTTTATTCTGCCAGTTGCTTGTTTGTGTTCTGTTGTCGATTTTGAGCCATGATTTTGCAACTATTGTCGAACTCTGTCAGGCATCAGAACGGAAGAGCAGCTCGCGTTCATCGCCGTTGCAGACCACGGTCTCTACCGGGTGGAATTTTGTTCCCAGGCGGTAATAGAGGAGATTGCGTTCATCCAGGGCGTAGCGTCCGGCGGCAAAATCATGCACTACTGCGGGGAGCACGTTCCAGTCCCCGTCGCATTTGAGACGTTCCTGGTTATGGCGGGCGATTTCTTCCAGGCGGTCCTGGAAACCTCCGGCCGGCCGGCGTTGCGGGCGCCGGGCCTGGATATCCAGCAATGACTGCAGGTTTTCGCCACCGAGGTCGATGTCAACCGGGGCGGACAGTCCCAGGATCGGGCCGCTGTCCATATCTTCGCCCTGTCCGGTATAGGGCTGGGCCAGGATGACGCTGCTGCGCAGGCAGTCCAGCCCTTCCAGGATTGCCCGTTCTATGGGCACAGTGTGCAGTCCCACCAGATGACGGCGGCCGTCTTTCAGATAAGTCAGGTCTCCGGGGTGGACATTCAGGCAGGGGAAATCAGCGGTTAGGTTGGTCAGGGGCACGAAGCCGGCAAAGACGGCGAAGTCGATCTCCAGGGGGGCGAGCTTCTGCCGCAGGCGGTCGCTCCATTGATTGCGCAGTTCCTGCCCTCTGGCAGTCAGCAGTGAGACTCTGCTTTCGCCTTGAGACAGATAGAAAGCCTTGATATCTTCGCTGATGACCGGCAGGTCGTACTGCCGCCCAAGTTCCCCCGCCCGGCTCTTTTCCGGCGCATCGGTGACCAGAGCCCGGACCTGATAAGGGCAGGCCTGGCCGGCTGCCAGCAATGCATTCTGGGCCTGGAGGATTTTTTCTGCATTGCTGCCGCTGCCGCTGAGAAAAATGGCAACACGGGCCTGGCGTTGGGGGCTGGTCTGAAACAGCGGTGATAAAACAGGCATAGATAGCTCCGGAACGAAAAAAAACATCTAATTTGGCGAAAAACTCAGCGATTCGAATTGAAACTTTGCGGTTAAAGTACATAGTATAATGTTTAACCAGCAAACAAAAAGTGGATGCGGCCCTTTTTTTTGATTTTTTTTTGGCTTCCGGCACATAAGAAAGGTGGAGAATTTTATGAAGAAGGCACTGTCGTTGTTCCTGTCTCTGTCGCTGATTCTGGTGATTTCCGGTTGTGCGGCTTTTCGTGGTGAGGGCCGTATCCGGGCGAACCATCTTCTGATCACCGGCAACTATTTCAATTCCCGTCTGCTCTGTGAGCTGGCGCAATACAAGAGCAAGCAGCCGATATTGCTGTTTTCTCTTGATGCAGATGGCGCACAGCAGCTGTTTTATCTGCCGGCTTCCGGGAAGGTCACCGAGGTCGCTCTTGAGGATTATCAGGATATGATTGCTTTCATCAACCCCAGGTGCATCCTGGTGGTCGGTGACGCGGATTATGTACCGCAGAAATATGTCGATGTCGCCCGCAAATGCAACTATCCGGTGCAGGAAGTCACCAGCAGCTCCTGGGATAACAACGCCAAGACTTTGGGCGAGCTGTTGAACCAGGGCCGGTTGTTGCGGGAATTTCAGGAAACCAAGCAGAAACTGGCCAGCGCCGGTTTTGAGGCCAGTAAGGCAGACTGAGCTGGGCTCAGGCCTAAGGAACGCGGCCTGCCGCTCAGAGAACCGGGCCGGCAGGGTGCGCGCTCCGGTTGTACGTCAAGGGATCGAATTATAGATGTTCACTGCATTATACCAAATAGCCAAGAACACTTTCCGGGAAAGCCTGCGCGAGCCCATTTTCCTGCTGCTGCTGCTTATGGCACTGTGCCTGATCGGCCTCTTTCCCATTTTTTCCCTGTTTGTGTTCAGTGCCCAGGAGAAGCTGGTGATCGACAGCGCCATGGCTACCACTATGGTCTTCGGCTGGGGGCTGGCAATCCTGATTTCCAGTTATGCCATCTCGCGCGAAATCGATAATGGCACGGCCCTGCTGCTTCTCTCCAAGCCGGTGCAGCGCCCAGTGTTCATTATCGCCAAAATTTTTGGCATTCTGGCGGCTAATACGGTGTTTTGCGTTCTTTGCAGCCTGGCCACTTTGATCAGCCTGCGCATTGCCTCGGACCAGTTCCGGCTTGATTATACGGTAATGGGGGTATATTTTGGGGCGATTGCTCTGGCTTTTGTGATTGCCGGCATCTATAATTACATTACTCGGTCTTCGTTCCCCATGGCTGCGGTGCTGGCGTTGCTGGTGCTTATACCCATGGTTGCGGTATTTGCCCATTTTCTGCCTTACGAGGGCCAGCGGGTGGGATTGTCACGTGCACTGGTGCCGGCCTTGCTGCTGATAGTGTTTTCAGTCTGGGCGATGGGCAGTCTTGCCACCGCGCTGTCAACCCGCTTCGGACTGATCAGCAATCTGCTGCTCTGTCTGGTGCTCTTTATTCTGGGCCTGATGTCCGATTTCCTGATCGGCAGAAATTCGCTGGAACGCTGGTACGATGTCCCGCCAGACGGCAAAGGCACTCTGTGGATGTCGTCATATACGTTTGCTCCGACCGAGCTGGCACCGGTAGGGAAATGGGAGGCACCGCGCAGAATCGACACTGAGGACGATTTTGTGGTCTGGAGTGCGCAGGGTCGGGCCGGCACACTGCCCCGGAATCTCGGAAGCAACCCGGCTCAGGCGTGGAATGATAACGATGAATGGAAGGATGATATTGCAGACCTGCCGGGTAAGCCCCGCCAGATGGCGGTCTATGATCGGGAGAACCGCTCCTGGGATGTGCAGGTTATCAGCGCAGAGGCCGAGACGGTAGAGGAGGGCGCGAGCGGTATGGCAGCAGCTTATACCTCTTATGTCTTCCGTCGTTCGCCCAATCCGCCCAGGGTGCCTAAGGGGGGGACGTACCTGAATCCGTTCCCCAAACGGGGTTCCTGGCTGGCCAGCGCCTTGTATGCAGCGGTTCCGAACTGGCAGTTGTTCTGGATGGCGGATGCTTTGGCCAACAAACTGGAGGTCCCGGGCAGCTATGTGCTGTATGCTGCAGCTTATGTGCTGGTGATGAATATCCTGCTGATCCTGCTGGCGGTGCTGCTGTTTTGGAACCGCGAGGTGGGCAAGCAGGTTATTGTCTGAGCCGGACGGCAGAATTGGCAGCGGCAGACTATACGCGTCTGCCGCTTTTTTGATATCACTGAGGAGAGTTTTTGACAACTGAAGGCCGGGTCCCGGCAGGAGAGCGCACTGGCCTGGCACTAATGGCGGAGAGATTATCAGTATGAGTAAAGCAAAGACTTTTTATGTCACCACGCCGATATATTATGTTAATGACAAACCGCATATCGGCCATGCCTATACCACGATTCTGGCAGATGTGCTGGCCCGTGGACATCGGCTCCTGGGACAACCGGTGCATTTTCTGACCGGTACCGATGAGCACGGCCTGAAAGTGCAGCAGGCGGCACAGAAAAATGGCGTCACCCCGCAGGAGCATTGTGACCGTACGGTAGTGCGTTTTCAGGAACTCTGGCAGAAACTGGGCATTACCCATGACGACTTTATCCGGACCACCGAGCCGCGGCACGAGCGGATTGTCCAGGCCATCCTGCAGGATTTATATGCCCGGGGGGAAATCTATGCTGCCAATTATGAAGGCTGGTACTGTGTGCCGTGCGAACGTTTTTTTACCGAGAAAGACCTGATAGACGGTTGCTGCCCCGACTGCCGGCGCGGAGTGGAACGCCTGGTGGAGAAGAATTATTTCTTCCGGATGGGTAAGTATCAGCAGCGGCTGATAGAATATATTGAACAGAATCCGGAGTTTATCCAGCCGTCGTTCCGGCGCCAGGAAACCTTGGGATTCCTGCAAAAGCAACCCTTGGGTGATTTGTGCATCAGCCGCCCGAAAGCGCGTCTGGCCTGGGGCATTGACCTGCCTTTCGACCCAGATTATGTGACTTATGTCTGGTTTGATGCCCTGGTGAATTATATCAGTGCGGTCGGCTACAAGTCTGATCAGGAGCAATTCGCACGCTGGTGGCCGGCATCTTACCATCTGATTGGCAAGGATATCCTTACTACTCATACGGTTTATTGGCCGACTATGCTGATGGCCATGGGGCTGGAACTGCCCCGGACGGTCTATGCCCACGGCTGGTGGCTGCTTGACGGCGAAAAAGTCAGCAAAAGCAAACTGGCCGCTGCCGCAGCAAAAGATGCCTCGGCACCGGCAGATGCGGCGCCGGCCAAAGCCCCGTCGGTCAATCCGATGGCCATGGCTGACCAATATGGCGTGGATGCCTTGCGCTATTTTCTGATGGCCGCGATGAGTATGGGCCATGACGCGGAATTCTCGGAAGAAGCTTTCGTGAACCGCTTCAATGCGGAACTGGCCAACGACCTGGGCAATCTGGTCAGCCGGACGGTGAAGATGCTGCATGGCCATTGCGGCGGCATTCTGCCGGCGGCGACTGCCCCGGGGCCGGCGGAGGAGCAGCTGCTGGCGGCCTGCCAGCAGGCGGTGCGGGGCATGACCGAGGGGATTGAGAAAATGCAGCTCGACCGCGGCATTGCCGAGGTGATTGCGGCAGTGCGGGAAGGAAACCGCTATTTCGATGCCAACAAACCCTGGCAGCTGGCCAAAGAAGGCCAGCTGGAACGCCTGGCCATTGTGCTGCGCAATACTGCGGAGTGCCTGCGGGTGGTCTCCGGTCTGCTGTACCCGACGATGCCCGGCAAAATGCGCACGTTGCGCCTGACCTTGGGAATGGCAGAAGAAAATGCCGAGCCGGTGATGCACAAGCTCAGCAGCTGGAATATGCTGCCGGACGGCGCGGCTATATTGTCACTGCCGACGCCGCTGTTCCCGCGCATCCCGGTTGCTGCCCCGCAGGCTGCACCGGTCTGCGGCCGTAAAAAACCTGCCCCCGCCCCCAAAGCGGCACCGGCGGCACCAGCGACTGAGGAAGGCGCGAATTTAATCACGATTGCTGACTTCAGCCGGATTGAGTTGCGCACCGCCGAAATCCTTGCCGCGGAACGCGTCGAGGGTGCGGACCGACTGCTGCGGCTGCAGCTGCAGGTCGGCCAGGAGACGCGTCAGATCGTGGCCGGGATTGCCCAATTTTATACTCCGGAGGAATTGCCGGGCCGGACGATTGTGATTGTGGCCAATCTTCAGCCCCGGGAGTTGCGCGGCCTGCGCTCCTGCGGGATGCTGTTGGCCGCCAAGCATGGCGATCAACTGCGCCTGATCACTACTGACGGCTCGATTGCTTCCGGCGCCAGTGTGGGTTGAGTCTGAGGTTGGTCAGCCGGGGGTGGAAAATGTTGGATGCGCTGGTCTATTTTGTCAACTGGAAGCTTATTCCTGAGCCTGAGATTGAGGCTGTGCTCCGCGAGCTGGCCAGCTGGGGCGTCTCACACCTGGTTTTTACGCCCTGCTGGGGCGAATGGGAACAGCAGCGCCCGGGAGTGATGCAAGCCATCGCCGATAAAATCCAGGCTCTGGGACTGCAGACTCCGGCCGCGCACGCCTTGTGGGGCAAAGGACTGGATATGTCCTGTCTGGACCCGGAACAGCACCGGCAGATGCTGGCGCAGCATACTGCGTTTCTGCGGGCACTGGCACCCCTGGGGGTGAACACTTATACCGTCCATCCCGGTATCGCTGAACAGAAGACCACCCCGGAACAATGGGCCGCCATCCGCCGCAGCCTGGATACGTTGCTGCCGGTTGCTGCTGAGACAGGAATTGTCCTGGCTTTGGAAAACGGGCACGAGAGCCTGGATGATTTGCGGTACTTGTCCTCACTGGTGGCGGAATACCGGCATGCGAACCTGGGGATATGCTTCGATTCAGGGCACGCCAACAGTTATTCGCCCCTGGGTGCGGTCGGGATGGTGCAGCTGCTGTCTGACCAGCTGGTCACCTGTCATCTCCATGACAACTACGGTACTGATGATGACCACAACCCGCCGGGGCAGGGGAATATCCCCTGGACTGAACTGGTGCAGGCACTGAAGAAATGCCCCAATCTCAGGCATGCCGAGAGTGAGGCCGGCGACTGGCAGCGCCCAGCCTGGGAGAAATTCCGCACTGTGTGGATGGAGACGGCGACTGCAGGCTCTGCAATTTGAGGCTTTTTCAGGAAAATTTTCCGGCGCCGTTTGCAAACCGCCAATCAGGAGTTATTTTCGTTACTGTGTTCATCCTGTGCACTTAGGGATTTCTTCAGGAGATATAGTTTTGAACGACGGATTCGGCAATCTTGGCGAACTTTTTCCGGTCAGTGAGGTTAAATGCCGTATCAAAGGCTGCAAGAACCTCCTGCAGATCAGTGGCGCGCAGACCATGCACAATATCGCTCAAGGGCACAACGCGAAGCCGGAGCAGATGTGCGAGGAATGTTATAGCCTGTTTCTGAAACTGGCCGACATAGAAGTCCCGTGCGCCAAACCAGGCTGCAATGGCGTCTGGACCTGGAATCGTTTCCAGCAGCTGGAGTCCAGGGTTCAGGGGTATGACGGCACGCCACCCAAGCGCTTCTGCAGCAAATGCTACTCTGCTATGCAGGAGATCGAGGAGATTGAGCGCCCCTGCCGCATTCGCGGCTGCAAGAACACCTGGGTCTGGACCAGGCGGATGCAGGCCGAGGCCAATGGTGCCGCTCCTCCAGCCCGTCTGTGCGAGGAGTGTTTCCAGACCTTGAAAAGCCTGCATGACCAGGAGTTGCCCTGCCGTATTCGCGGCTGCCAGAACAAGGTGCAATGGAACCGGTACCAGCAGCTGGAGTACTTGCGCTCAGGCAAAAAATTGTCTCATCCGCCGGCGCGGATGTGTGATTCCTGCCGGGATAAGCTGCGCGGCCTGGAGCCCCGGGAAGAACCCTGTAAGATTCAGGGCTGCGAAGGGAAATGGGTCTATTCGCCGTATGAACAGCTGGAAGAGTTGCTGCGGACTCCAGAGGGGCAGGAGCCGGCAACGCCTTCCAAGATGTGTGCGGAATGCTATTCTTTCTTTACCAGTGCTAAAGACCTCTCTCTGGCCTGCAAAAATCGCGGCTGCGAGAACAAATGGCTTTGGACCAGGAGCATGCAGCTTGGGTACCGGTTGCGCAACAAGAGCGGCCGTCCGCCGTCCAGGATGTGTGAACAGTGTTCAGCACGCCTGAAAGAACTCAGTGATCTGGAGATGCCCTGTCAGGAGAAAGGTTGCACTCGCACTTGGAAATACAGCGCAGAGGAGCAGCTCCGCGATCAGCTGCTTAATCGCCGACCGCCCCAGCGCCGCTGCCAGTCCTGCCAGGATTTCCTGAGTGCCAATGCCCCGCAGGAGATTGCCTGTCAGCGCTGCGGCCAGATTTTCTCCTGGTCGACCCAGGAACAGCTGCAGCACGCATTGGGAACATTTGACAAACCTGGCCTTTGCGCCAACTGCAACAGCCAGGTGCTGGCGGAAATCCGCCCGCCTGAGGCTAAGCCGATACCTGGGGAGCAGAAGTTCAGCATCCGTATCCCCGTGGGAGGACGCTGGAACAGCGAAATGCTGATCCGGGACTGGCCTCCGCATGTCAGCAAGGATTCTCTGCAGGAGATGGAGGAAGCGGAGTTCCGGGTGGTCTGTGTCGGTGATGACATGGTGCACGGAAATGACGACCCGAGCAAAGCCTGGCCTGCGTTACTGCAGACCCGCTTGCAGGCCCGTTACGGCCGGGTCGCAGTGCTGAATTCCGGTATCAAGTCCTGCAGCACTATTCTGGGGAGTATACGTTTCCCGCGTGACGTCACGCCTTTTGCCCCCCAGTTGCTGATTTTCTCTTTCAATTTTGCGGATGTATTCTTCCGGCAACGCAGTCTGCCGCGCACTGATGAAGCCATGGCGGAGCGCCTGGCAGAACTGGCCGAGGATTTCCAGGCATTCGCCGCGCAGCTGGCTGAACTGCCGCCGGACTGCAAAATCCTGGCCTGGTTGCCGGGACCGGTTTTCCCTCAGAACGATGCGAATCACAGTACTTGGCGCGAGAATCTTGATCCGGATACCTGGGCTGCGCGTTATTATGAAGCATGCCTGCGGCAAAGCCGGCGCTTGTGTTCAGAGAAGGGTCTGCCGGTGCACAGCGCCAAGACCTTGTTTGAGGCGGCGGGCAGCGAGTCGCTGAAACGCTGGTTGTCGAACTGGTATCTGCCTAATGATATCGGCGCCGGCAATATCGCCAACTGGCTGGATGCAACCATAGTCACTGAAAAACTGCTGCCGGGAGCCGGACAGGAGGAGTGATCGCAGCATTTTGCGGACGAAATGGACGGAATCTGGAAAAATCCCGGAAAAAGAGAATTTTTTGCAAATTTATCTTGTGATAAACGATGTTTGGCATTTGTGATAACGATGTTTGGCATTATAATATATAGGCGTTCTTTTTATCATATTTTCGCCTATGTTTAATTCAAGGAGGATGGTGATGCTGATGTCTCGGAAACTTCTCACTGGTTTTTGCCTGTGCCTGGCATTGTCGCTGCTGTTGACCCAAGGTTGCACCAAAAAGCCGAAGATCAATTTGAGTGACTTGCGTAATACTCCGGCTGGAGCAAGCAGCCGTACTAGAGGCCCTGGTGCTGACAACGGCTTCATTCCAGGTGAGAGTGGGCCGTTCCAGACTGGGCCGTTTGGCCCAGTTACCGGTATTGCAGACGGCACGGGCGGTGCAGGCGGCGATAGCTCAACTTGGGCCAGCACCGATCAGCCGGTGGGCGGATTGCCGGGAGAGAATTTCCTGTCCGGGGCAACATCTTGGAATCAAGTAGTTTATTTTGCCTACGACAGTGCTGAGGTCGCACCGGGCGAGCGCTATAAGCTGGAGGAACTGGCCAAGAAACTGCTGGAAACTCCTGCTTCCGGGCTGGTGATTGAAGGCCATTGTGATGAGCGCGGCAGTGACGAGTACAACCGTGGGCTGTCTGAGCGCCGGGCCTTGTCGGTGCGGGAGTACCTGCAGACTCTGGGCGTGGCAGATGATCGCATGATGACCGTCAGCTATGGCGAAGACCGTCCCGTGATCGCCAATGCTACCACCGAGAGCGAGCATCAGCAGAACCGGCGGGCGGAGTTCCTGCTGGGTACGAAAAAATGAGTTCAGCTTTGGAAGTCTGTGCCGCGGTCATTATCTGCTGCGGCCGGCTTC
>JAAZIZ010000236.1 GCA_012800565.1 Lentisphaerota bacterium | reverse complement strand
GACCGGGATGCTATCCGGCAGATGTTCGGGCAGAATATCCCCGCTCTGAGCTGCCAGTGCCGCCTGCAGCACCACATTGCGCAATTCCCGGACATTACCCGGCCAGGACCAGGAGTGCAGCCAGGCTGCCGCAGCAGGGCTGAGCCCCCGCCGTTCCGGCAGGGGCAATTTCTCCAGCCAGTAATTGGCCAAGGGGATAATATCCTGCCGGTGTTCCCGCAGGGGCGGCATCTCCAGGTGCAGCACCGCGATACGGTAGAACAGATCGGCGCGGAAGCGTCCTTCTTTGACTGCTCCCTGCAAATCACGGTTAGTGGCGGCGACTACCCGTACATCGACCTTCACCGGCCTGACTGCGCCCAAACGCTCCACCAGGCCCTGGTCCAGGAAACGCAACAGTTTCACCTGCGCAGGCAAAGGCAGCTCACTGATCTCATCCAGGAACAGTATCCCCTGGTCAGCAGCTTCACAGAGACCGGTCTTGTCCTGAACGGCACCGGTAAAAGTACCTTTGCAGTACCCGAAGAGTTCGCTCTCAACCAGATTCTCCGGCAGAGCTCCGCAATTGACCGTAATAAAGGGGCCCTTGGCCCGGTGGCTCTTCCGGTGCAGCAGGCGTGCCGCCAACTCTTTGCCGGTACCGGTTTCGCCGCTGATCAGAGTCGGGACATCCTGGGCGGCGACCCGCAGCAGCTGAAGGAGCAGATGCTGCATCGGCGCGGAATTGCCGACAAAGCCATAGTAATCCGCAGTGTCCGGCGCTGTCTGCAGCGTGGCCGGCCGGGCCAGCGCCTGCCGGACCAGCAGCTCGGTCTTATGCATGTCCAGCGGCTTGGTGACATATTCGAAGGCGCCGTTCTGCATCGCCCTCTCCACCATTTCCAAGGACCCGTAGGCGGTAATGACAACCACGGGCAGTTCCGGCCAGCTGCTTCTGATGGCCGGCAGCAATTCCAGGCCATCGTGCTGTCTCAGCTGCACATCCAGGAACAGCAGGTCGGCCTGGGGACAGTACTGGCGCCCCTGCTCCCAGCTGCCGGCGGTCAGGACCTTGGCGCCGCGCTTGGCAAAGAAGCGCTGCAGGGCGAAGCAGATAGCCGCTTCGTCGTCGATTACCACGATGGTCTTTCCGGTTAACATCGGCAAGGTTGTTCTTTTTAGGTTGCCTGCGGGCGCGTTACCGGCAGGGGTCAGTGTTGTCTGCGCAGACTGGCGGCAGGAATGTTTTCCTCATCACGATATTTGGCCACCGTGCGCCGGGCCACAGTCAGCCCCTCAGCTTGCAGCAGCTGGGAAATCTTCTGGTCGGACAGCGGTTTGCGCGGATTCTCCTGCTGAATCAGGGCAGCGATTCTCTGGCGCACAGCCCGGCTGGATACCTCCTCGCCGCTGTCCGCATTGCTGTATCCGGTGGTGAAGAAGTGCTTGAAAGGAAAAACTCCCATTGGGGTCGAGACGTACTTGTTGGCGATGGCCCGGCTGATGGTAGTTTCGTGCAATCCCAGGGTGTCCGCCAAGGTGGCCATGACCAGCGGCCGCAGGTGGCTGTCACCATGTTCCAGGAATTCGCGCTGGAAATTAACCAGCAGGATGGTGATTTTCTCCAAGGTGCTCTGGCGCTGATCGATGGCCCAGAGCAATTGGTTGGCGGCCTGCTGTTTGTCCCGCAGGAAATGCCGGTCTGCAGCCGGCAGGGCAGGATCATTAAGCTTATCGAGATACTCTTGGTTGATCGCCACTCGGGGAATGATCTCGTTGTTCATACGCACGGTCCATTGAGCATCGGCATTTTTTTCAATATAGACATCCGGGATGATCACTGGCGCGGTGGCTGAGGACAATGCCAGGCCGGGCTTGGGGGAGAGCTGCTGAATGCGGGCCTGGGCCTCCTTGACTTCGTCTAAATCGGCATCAACCTCCTTGGCGATCAGCGGCAGGCGATTGCGTGCCAGGTCCTCCAGGTGGCGGTCGACGATATCCCAGGCGATGCTGCCTTTTTCGCCGTTGCGTTCCAGCTGCAGCAACAAGCATTCGCGCAGATCGCGGGCGGCCAGTCCGGCCGGTTCCAGGGACTGCAGCAGTGCGATAGCTTTGGCTATTTCCTCCTCCGGCAGTTCCAGCTGCCGGGCCATCTCGGCCGCGCTGCTGCGGAGGTAGCCGGCGTCATCAAGGTTCCCGACCACCTCCAGACAGAGTGCGAACAGCTGCTGGTCGCCTGCGACTGCTTCGCGGATTTGGGCTTCCAGATAATCCTGCAGACTGGTCTCCGCCACCGCCGAATCGAAGAAATACTTGCGGCGTTCTTCTGCTTCAGCATCCGGCCTGCGGCGATAAAGCTCGCCGAGATAATTGTCGAGATACAGTTCGCTGAAATCCTCCTGCAGGGCCTCACTCAGGCTCTCATCACCCTCGATCATCTGAGCCCGCAAGTCCTCGGTGATTTCTTCCGGGGAGCGGCGGTCACCGGCGTGCAAATCGGCTTCAAGCACCTCCTGGCCCGGGGTGACGAATTCCAGCAACGGATTGACGGCCACCTCCTGGGCAATGCGCTGTTCCAGTTCCTGCACATCGGCCTGGAGGATGGCCAAGGCTTGAATCTGCTGGGGCGCCATGGTCAATTCCTGGCGCTGACTGGTATTCAGATTCTGGCTGACATTCAATTGCATAGCGGATATATTCTCACGAACAGTGTGACACATTTGGCAGCAGGATGAATTCAGGTCGCCTGCAGCAATAATGTACCATTTGAAGCCCCTCTGGGCAAGTAAAACCGTAATTTCTCCCCGGGGGGGCTGCCGCAGCGGCGGCAGTTATGCCTGCCGGCGGCCTTTTTCTTTCGTCTGCCTGTTAACGCCGGCACTGCTGCAGGAACTGCTCATCATTGCTGCAGCTGGTGATGCCCCGGATGATGAACGAGAAATTATAGCTCTCCCCGGCCTTGATGGTAAAAGGGCTGTTGGGATGCGGGTCGGCATGACTCTTGCCCCGGAATGAACGCAAGAACTCCAGAGTATAGACTCTTCCCTTGCCATTCTTGTCACCCTTGGAATTGAACCACATATACAGATGGCTCAGATTTGCGTCGCCCAGCATCGCCAGACCGGTCTGCAAGGACGGATCGTAGGCGCCAAAAAAATTCTCCTTGAGTTTTCGTGATTTCAGGGAGTAGAATACTGGCTTTTCGGCTGTGAAATGGGTTTCCTGCAGGGGTTCCTCGGTATCCAGCAGCGGCACCACCAGGCGGTCATTCTCGGGTGCATCTGCACCTTGCCCGATACCGGGCATAAAGCGCCCGCGCCAAGGGAACTGGAAATGCTCCGGGTCCTCGGAGGCGTATTCCGGACTGAGGGTGTTTTTGATTTCATAGTCGCAATGCAGGTCGAGGGAGTCTGCGCTCAGAGAGACTGTGCGGCGCAGCAGGTACGGCGTGTCCGGGATCAGGGTAGAGAAGGCGATTGCGGCCCGGGCGGGCTTGATTTCCACCAATTCGACATCCCAGTCCACGAATGACACTGGCCAGAGGTACGCGTATCCGCCCGCGTCTTCAAATCCGCCCAGCCCTTTCAGGCGGGTTACCATCTCCTTGCTGACCTTCTGACTGGCCCGTTCCTCCAGAGTCAGGCCACTCTCGAAGCTGCCAGGCAGCAGACATTCCACCCCGTCGACCTGGTAAGAGATGATACGCCCGCCGGCCTCCAGCAGGGTGACCGCGAGGCGGCCATTGGACAGCAGGAAGCCGGGATAATCGCTGTACTCCGCCGGCAGCAGCTGGACCTGGTGGCCGGTAAAAGACCCGGCAGCAGCCGCGTTGCGGGACAGTGTCAGATAATAACCGGCCCGGTTGAACTGGCGGCGCTGATAGGCAGCACCGGCGCGATTGAAGAGCGCCTGGGCCAGCGCATTGGGGAAGGTCTGGGTCTTGGTCACTTCCTGGGCCACAATGGCCTGACGGAGACTGGATATCTCCTGTGCGGCCTGCTGCCGCTGCGCTTCGCCATAAGGATTGT
>JAAZIZ010000013.1 GCA_012800565.1 Lentisphaerota bacterium | reverse complement strand
ATAGAGGTGATGTTTTCCAGGACTCGGAAAATCAGCCTCAAGTTCAGCGAGGTTCCGGCGGGGATAGTGAAAGGCGCGTTCGCTTGCGGGTCATTGTACTCCCTGCCATAGAAGCTGCGCCGAATCTCCACGGTGTAGGTAGGCTGACCGTAACCGGCCTTGGGGTCGGTGTTGAACCAGATGTAGGCGTGGGTCATCTGGGGGTCCAGAATCATCGCCAGCCCTTTGCCGCTGACGGTGTCGAAAGCGCCCATGACCCGGCCAGTCAACTTCACCTGCCGCTCTTCGTAGAAGACGGGGTTGTTCAGATCGAACAGCGTCGCCTGCAGAACCTTGTCAGTGGGAATTACCAGCTGATCATGGAGCCGGGCCTGCTCGCCTTCGCCGATGGCTGGCACCAGCCGTCCACGCCAGGTAAGCTGGAAATGGGACGGGTCATCGGAAGCCAGCTCTTTCGGCGTGGTGTTGGTGAATTCGTATTCGATGACCAGGTCCGGAGAGTCCGCCTCCAGGCTCATAATGCGCCGGATCAGGAAAGGTGAATCTGGCAGCATGGTCTCGGCGACCAGCACAATGCGCTGGGCTGAGAGTTCGCGGAAAGACAGATTCCAGTCGACGAATGATACCGGCCAGAGATTCCCGCCGCCGGCATCCTCGTAGCCATTGTATCCTTTGAGGCGTGTCACCATGCTTTTGTCGGTCTGCTGCCGGGCCCGTTCCAGTCTGGTCAGGCCGAAAGCGAAGGTTCCCGGGGACAGGCATTCCACCTCGCCGTTCTTCAGCGAGATGATGCGCCCGCCGGTCTCCATGATGGTGGCGGTGAGGCGGCTGTTCTGCAGCTGCAGAGCGAAATGGCCCTGGAAATCGACCGGCTTGACGCTGACCGCCCAGCCGTCCATCTTTCCGGCTGCTGCGACACTGCGGTTCAACGCCAGGTAGTACTCGCTACGTTCAAACAGCTGCTCCTGGAAAGCCCAGCGGGCATTTTCCAGGAAAGCCGCAGCCAGGGGGTTGTCGCCTTGGCTGGTCTTTTCAATTTCTGCTGCGACCAGCTGGCGTTTGCCCTCGGCCAGGAGGTTGGCAGCAGTCTCGCGGTCAGAACGGCTGTAACCGGTATTCTTTTTGACTTGTTCCAGGAAAGCGAGGATGTGCTGCTCGCTACGACCAGCGGCGCGGAGTTTTTCGCTCAGTTCGCGCAATTTTTCCAGATTCGGGTCAGGCAGCAGGGTGAAGTTCCGGTATATTTCGATGCTCTTGTTATTGTTGCGGCAGATGATGGGCAGCCGGTTCAGTCCGAAATGGCTCAGCTGGTGGGTGACCTCAAGCAGCCCGGCTGCTGGAATCGGCAATGCTTCCCGGCCGGCGATTTCCACCGTGGTGCCAGGATCGCCATAAATCTGCAGGGTGACCTCACTGACTTCCGTGTGGCTGTTCTCGGGTGGAATGCAGAGCACCAGCTGACGCGGGTCGCGTTCGGCTTGTTCGATTTCTTCGGCCAGGCGCTGCCGCAGGGCGTAGAGCAGATGCGGATCATTCACCACTTCAAATTGGCCATCGGGGAAAATCTCCCGCAGGAGTTCCTTGACCCGCTGCCGGCCGTGACCGGGGAAGCGTGCCTCAAGTCGCTGCTCCAGAATCTTGAGGTAATCGTAATCGTCAATGGATTCGCGGATTTGAGCCGAGCGCAACGAAGGGACGATACTATCCTGCTCATTGCGGGGCGGGTAGAAGATGGTCGCGTTGCCGCAGGAGAAAGTTTTGTCCAAGTCGGTCCAGGGGTTGATGCCGTCGGGCGTGAAGATGGTATTCCAGAGCAGTCCGCCGATTCCGTCATGGTTGTAGATTTTCCAGCTGTAGAGGCGGTTGTTCAGGTAGTTGTGGTCAGCCAGGCTGACCGTCCAATTGTAATACCAGATTTCTTTTCCGGCTGCGACTTCGCGGGCGTGCAGATCAGGTTTGATATACCCGGGCGAAAAAGGCACGCACCAAGTGTACACATAGCCGATATTATCATTCACGTGTTTGGGAATGAAAATCTTCAAATCCGGGGCAGCCTGATGCAGGGCGTTGCTCAGGCGCGACAGCTCGTCATACACTCTCTCTGCCGGCTCGTCGTAGATGTAGGCGTAGAAATCCGTGTCCGGGAATTTCTCTTTCACATGCTCAGTGAACAGCTGCGCATAACGGCAGATATACTTAAAACCCAGTTCTGAGAACAACGGTGTGCGGTCAAAAGTCAAGCGGTCGCTGCTTTTGCGGTTCTTGCCGAACCAGCCGTGGTTGTCACCCATCATCCCCATATACGGGACACCGAAATGGCGCAGGCCGAACCGTTCTTTCCAATCGCTGATATTCGCGTCGAAAGCGGACCAGTCGACGCTGAGTTCGCCGTCCTTGATCTCGACTTTGGGATGATGCGGCCAAAGGGCCTGGTTGCCGGTCATGCGGTGCTGATGCAGAGTGCCCATGATATCTTCGACAACGACCTTACGCGGGCGGCGGTCCAGATCGTTGTAGGCCTTGAACGGCTGGGCGTAGAAAAATGTCTTCAGGATCGGGGATGCCGGAAGAGCGAAATCCCAGACTTTGAGGCGCAACCCGGCTCGGGCCTGCACTTCCTGCCCGGAGAGCAGTTCCAGAGTGCCTTCATAGATACCAGGTTTTTGCCCGGCCGGGACATCAATTATGACATAGAAAGGCAGGTTCTCGCCAGCTTTGGCGTCGGCTTGCTGCTCAGGCAGCAACGGGTCAGCATGCAGGCCGGTCATTTTGGGATTGTCCGGCTGCTTGAGATTGATAAAACCGACGATCCGATAGGACAGTGCGCTGGCGGGGATGCTCTCGCCATCAGGTGCTTGCAAGGGGCTGAAGCGCAGTGACAATGCGCTGATTTCCTGCTTAGGGGTGACGATCAGCTGAAAAGGTTCCCGTTCGTTGGCGGCCGCCGCCACTTCAATCAGGTTGTTGTGCTGCAGGCTCGCCGGGCAATCCCGGGGCTGTACCTTGAAATAAGGCGCTTCTTTCCAGAAGCTGAAGCCCGGCGTTTCCTGCAGGAGCTGCGCAGCGCGGAATCGTTCCGGCAGCTCCTGGTCCTGGTACAGGCCGAAAGACACATCATCCAGCCAGGCCCGCATCTTGCCACTGAACCACAGGGTTACAGTGATGCGGGCAGTGCCCACCGGCGGAAAGAAATTTTGCTGCATCTCCAGCCATTCGCCCTTGCGTACCGGAAATTCCGGAAACATATATCTGATGACTTTCTGTTCTGCATCAAGGAAAGCTATTCGTCCGGATACCCGTGCCTTGGGATGGGCCTCGGCCAGGTAATAGTAAGCCTGAAAGCGGTAGCTGCCTTGCCCCAGATAGGGCAGTGTGAGGAAGTTGACTTCATTGGTGGAATGGTCCAGGCGGCATTCCAGAGCCAGGGAATAATTGCCCTGGCGGGCCCGGGAACTGTCGCGGCGGACAATCATATCCTCGGGGGCATGAGTGATGACTTCCTTGGTCTGAGGGTCGCGGGCCATCTTCCGGATATAAAATTCCTTTATGTCCGGGTCTTCAAGCGAATGGTTGCGGAGATGGTTCTGAAACTGCCGGTCCTGAGCTGAAAGACCGGCGGCCAAGGCCAGCAGCAATGCGAGGGATTGTTTGAGCATGTGGTTCTCCTGATAGTGAGGTGGCCGGAGGGAATTCCAGGAAGAGTTCCGAGCCGGTGCGGGGACATTATTATGGGGTAAAAATCAGCAGTGGATGATGGTGGGTGACGCTGCGCCCGCTGTGCAGCTGAAAAAGGTATTCGACGTTGTATTGACCTGGTGCCAGGGTACTGCAATCGAGAGTGATGGAACAGAATTCCTGCTCGGGATGCCAGCTTGCGGACTGCTGGCCTGCAGAGCCGCTGATGCGGCAGCTGATTTCCTTCAGCACAGATGGATTGCCGAGCCGGGCCAGCGCCTGGAACCGGCCGCCGTGCGGCATGATTTTGGTGGTCCGGTGCAAGGTAAACAGGGCTGGATTGAGCTGGTTGTGGGAAGCGAAAAGAATGCTTTCGGTTTTTCCCTGCTCCTGGAAGCCCAGCAGCAGTACCCAGCGCCCGGGCTCTTCCAGAAAGTAGGGCAGGCTGATCTGTCCCTGGCGGACCTGTCCTTCAGCCAGGACCTGCAGCTGCCCGTCTTTCTCCTGCAGCAGAGTCAAACGGCCGGAGACGGGAGCCGCGAACTGCAGCGCGAGCTGTTGCTCGCCCCAAGTGCTGTCGTCCGGCCAGGACAGCGAGGCAATTTCGGGAATGCCTTCGCGGATGATGTTCTTGAGCACACCGCTGCGCTCCGGCTTGTCGAAGTCGCCGTAAGGGCAGCTCCAGCTGGAGATTTCGCCGCTGGTGCCGTACCGCTCACGGCAGAAATTTACCCTCAGCTCTGTTTTCCCGGCGGGGAAATTGACTGTGGCGAAAGGTATTTTCAATTCCACGCGCCATTCATCCGTTCCCAATGCCACTGCGCTCTGCCAGTGCCCGTTCCATGCCACTGCTTTGCACTGGCGGAATTTTTCGCCGGAGAACAAGTCCATCACGGTATTGCGCAGATTTACCAGGACGTGATATTGTTCGGTGCTGCGTGAAACGTCATTAATATACACTTCAATGCATTCGTCTTCCCAGACATTGCCGTCACGCTCCTCGGCCATCGGGCGCAGCAGTTTTTCTTTCAGCTCCGGTTCCAGGCAGGTAAAGCCCACATAGAGGTTGTCGCGGTCGTAGGTTACCAGAACCGTAGTCTTGGCCTGGGCCGGCACAGGCGTGGTGTTGAGCATGAAATCACCCAGGAGTACGGCATCCTTCCAGGCCGGATCATTGAAATGACCGTCAATCTCAGGCGGGGTGGCGGTCGCTTTCAGGACAGCTTCCGGAGGCGGGAGCATCTCCTCCGGTGCGGCGGCGATAAGCAGCCCCGGGGAGGTCAGAATTGCGGTCAGCAGAAGCAGAAAAATCTTCATTTCAGGACTCCTTTCAGGCGGATTATTTCCGCAACCAAGGCCAGACGCATATTTTCCAGTTGTGCATTGTCGATATTGCGCTTGGCGCGTGCATCGCTGGCAATGATGCATTCATCCGCCCAGGGGGTGAGATCGTTGATTACATAGTCCAGGATGGCCTGGCTGTGCTTGGCAGCATCGGCCTGGCCGTTCTCCCGGGCCTGCGCTATCAGCTGGCGCAGCATAGCTGCGACTTTGTAGTCCTGGATGCCTTCGCGCAGACTTTCGGCCTGCAGGGTGGAATCACACATCCGTCTGCTGGTATCTTGGCGCTTGTAAGCCAGGCAGTACGAGGTTTTGCCGCTGGTTTGTTCGTTTTGATATACGCTGTAGGACCAGTAGGCACTGGCCGGCATACCGCTTTTCAAGAACAGGAAACCGGCCCGGAGACGGTTTACGGCCAGGTATCCCTGTTGGCCGATGTAGCTGCCGCCCATAATGCCCCAGAAAGCGATATTGCGCTCTTGGCTCAGTTCCCGGAACGGTTGGGCTTTAGCCGGGCTGTGGGCGAGGAAGTTGTTCAGGGCTACATCCAGCAGATTCCCGAAGTCCTTGACCGAGGCGTAGGGATAGACGGTGGCTGAGGTTTTTACCCCGGCTTGGCGGGCCAGCGGGTATTCCCATTGCGCCTGAGCCATCAGGCCGTTGATATGCGGCTCGTCAATGCCCTGATAAAGCCACTGCCGCCCCGGCCGGTATTGCTCCATCCAGAGGGAAAAATCTTTCAGGAAGCTGACAAATTGCTCGGCCACGCGCGGATCGGCGCATTCGTCGTATGGGACTTTGCGGCTGTTGGCGACACCTTTGCCGGTCAGCTCCCGGATGATCTTCTTTTCCAGTCCGGCGCCGAAGTCGATAATGACCGGGCCGTCGAGTTCAGCAGCATTGAGGATTTCGCTGAAAGTCTGCACCGCGCTCTGGCTCCAGAGGCCGCCGTGATGAATGATGCCGGTGATGCCGAGGTCCTTGATTTCCTGCAGGAAGCGGATTTTGTCAGCTTTTTTCTGATAAGGCAGATAGTTGACGGCGGTATACATCAGCCAGTGTGCGGCGGGCTGTTCCAAAGCGAACGGCGTCACTCTGATCTGTACGGGCAGTGTCAATGGCTTCTGATCGGCGCAGTGGATTTTGATATCACCCGCAAGGTTAGCACCCGCCAGACTGGCGGGAATTTTTTGGCGCAGATAGATGATGCAGTTCCGGCCGGCGGGGATGGTGCGGGCTTTGAAGTCGTCGAGTCGTTCGGGGATGATTTGGTAGAACGGTGCCCTTTTGATCCGGGGCAGGTGCACTACTTCGAAGACTTCCCAGCCTTCTCCCAGACTTCCGGCATCGATCTCCTGCAGTTCCAGCTCGACAGGTGCGTGGATGCTGAAATACAGCCCGCAGAATTCACCTGGAAAGGCAAGTTTGTCCAACCGGGTCAGAAATTCATCTGGCTGGGGGACGCTGTGGAGATAGATTTCCTCGGGATTGCGCTGAAAGAGCAGCGGTTCGCTATAGTTCTGGGCCAGGGGAGGATCGGGATACTGATAGCGGGGGAGATAATGGAAAGTCCGACCGCCCCAGCTGACTTCCGCAATCTCTTCCTGGGCCAGGGGCAGTGGCGGGTCACCCATTAATGTCAAACTGCCACCCAGAACAAGCAAAACAGTCCATAATCTGAACATACGTCCTCTCCCTGAATTGTTAGTAAAAAACATCACCATTGCATTGTCATAGTTACAGCTGCAGTTATTGGACCACCAGGATTTTTCGGCGCACCGTATTTTCTCCAAGGCGGTATTCGGCGCAGTAAGCCCCGGGGGGCACTGTCGGCAGGGGTACAAAGGCCCATCCCTGCCGGGGCATGACAGGGTCGGCGTTCCAGACTTGGCCATTCTGAGCAAGTAAGCGGCAGGAGACGGCAGCGGCATTCTCCGGCTCGGTCAGGCGGCAGACTGCTCTCTGGCCTGAAAGAGCATTCCAGAGCAGCGGATGGCGGACGAGGGTCAGTCCGGCGCAGTCCTGCTCCTGTATCCACGACCAGTCGTATTGTGGCGGGTCCTGGCCGTGCATCCTGGCGCAGATGCGCCGGGCCAGGAGCAGTCGCAGATTCTCCTGGGCCTGGTAATCGAAATTGGCCGGACTGAGGGAGTCGCTGCCAGCCCTGAAATCTTCACTCCAGGGGATGATTTCCTGCATCAGGCGTTGCAACAGTTCCCGATCCTGCTGTTGCTGCGCCGGCTCGGTTTTCAGATTGCGGAGGGTCTGCAGGAAGCGGTAATCAATGATGCCTTCGCGCAGTCCTTCGGCCTGCAGGGTGCTGTCGCTGCGGCGGCTGCTGCAATCCTGGCGTGGCCAGGCCAGGTTATAGGCGATTTTCAGCTGTTCAAATTCCTGGCAATGGTACTGGTAGCTCCAGGAAACATGTCCGGGCAGGCCGAGCTTGAACAGATAGGCTCCGGCCAGATAACGATTGACCGCGACGAAACCCTGCTGCTGAAAGTATGATCCGCCACCAAGCAGATAATACTTGACTCCGGTCTCCCGGCTCACGGCTTGGAATTCCTGTTCTTCCCGGGCAGAGCGGTATGAGAGCAGCGACAAGTCGATATTCGTGCCCAGCTGCCGCAAGGCAGGGCAGGTATAGACGGTGCCGGAGACCTTTACACCTGCTGCCTTGGCCAGGGGATATTCCCAGAGCACACGTTCCATACCGAAGAATGCCGGCTCATCAAAGCCCTGGTAATACCAGTTGCGCTGTGGGTCGTATTGCCGGAACCAGCCGGCGAATTTCTCCAGGTATTCCTGGAATCCGGCCCGGATTTCCGGATGGTCGTAATTTTCCAGGTATTTCCGGTTCGGGTCAGGGGGCTGCTGGTGCAATCGGCGGTAGACATGGTTCTCCAGTACGCTGCCAAAATCCAGGATAGTGCTGCCGGTCAGGCCGGCGGCAGCAAGGATGCGGCAGTATTTCCGCAAGGTTGGTTCGTTCCAGATGCCGCCATGGTGGACGATGCCGTTGATGCCCAGTTCGCGGATTTCTTTCAGCATTCGGATGGTCTCGGCTTCAGGCAGGCGGTCATGGCGGTAAACCACCGTGGCGTACATCAGGTAATCTACTTCCGGAGGCTCCAGCTGGAAAGGCAGGACTTCCAGGCTCAAAGGCAGAACCAGGTCATCAGTCAGCCGGACCAATCCGCAGTACGTCCCGGCCCGCTGCTTGGCCGGAATCTTTGCCTGCAGGCAAAGAATGCGGTTTTCTCCGGCCGACAATCTCCCCCCGCCCCAGTCCACCAGCCGTTCGGGGATGATGCGGTAATATGGGCGGCGGGCGAAACGGGTCAGGTGCTCGACCTGATAAACCTGCCACAGGTCGCAGGGCAGAAGATCACCCTCCGGAGTGCGCAGCTCGCTGACCTGTATCGGGCTCAGTTCAGCCTCTGCGGAGGCATACAGGGCACAATATCGGGTCACGTATTCGCCGGGGACAGCCAGGGCGTGCAGACCACGCAGGAGCTCATCTGGCCGGGGGATGCTGTCCGGATAGACTTCGCCAGGATTGCGGTTGTACAGAGCTAACGGAGCAGGAAGGACGCCAGGTTCAGGCGGCAGATCGCGATTTTGGCTCCGGGCATTGAAATACAGTTTTTCTCCGGCGGCCTCCAGAATTGGCGCCTCAATATCGACCTCCTGCAGAGAAATCTCGTCGAGAAGATATTCTCCCTGTCCGGAAAAGAAGAAAGTGATCAGCAGATTTTTGCAGTCGGGCAGGGTAACCAGCCCCAGCGGTCCGGTATCCGCCAAGGCCCAGCTGGAGGAATTCGGACAGCGCAGCCATTTGTAGCGGTGGTGTGGTTCGCCGTCCTGGGTGCCGGTGATGGTCAGACGGCAGAGCAGCACCGGCTCGTCCGGCCCTGCCGCAGTTGCCCGGGCCTGATAGGAGAATTTGAAACGGTATGGCGTCTCAGATTTGAGGCGGGGCGAGAAAGTGTTGATCAATACCGCCTGGCCCTCGGCGGTCTTTTGCACCCGCAGGGCGAAATTGTCATCGCCGCCGGCTCCCTCAATGATTTCCAGTGACAGGTAATCTGGTTTCTGCGCTTTAAAATAATGCGGCTGCCAGCCGCTCAGTCCGCGTGCGAATGAGCCATTTGGCAACAGCTCTCCGGTGGCGAAGCTCAGCAATGCAGACAAGAAAGCAAGGGCGAAAGTGCGCATAGTGTTAGCGGCAGTCTCCATCCGGCAGTATCACGCATCCGGCGGTGCAGAGGGGGTGTTTTAGTTCGGGTTAATCCCAGTTTTTTCGACCGTATACCCAGTATGTCCAAGATGGCGTCAGGGCCCGGCTCAAGGTATAGGATGCGCTATGGCCGTCCGCAAACAAGTACGATCCCTGCCCCTGATGCGGGAAAGTCCGCTTCTCGGGATTACTGTCGGTGATGTAGTATCGTGCGCCTTCAGCCATCAGCGGGACGTTGGACAGGCTGCTGACGCGGTAGGCTGAGCCGCTGACTTTGCGGAAATAGCCATCGGTCTGCCTGGTGCCGGCAATGAAATAATTGATGCCATAGCCGATGCGCAGGCCATATTGCGCGTCATAACCTACGCTGCTGCCGAGTTGCTTGGCCTGGGGACAGGAGATGAACTGATTGCAGAACGGTACCGCATAGTAGCTGGTTTGCCCGGCCCGGCAGCCGGAATAGTATCCCAGGTAGCCGAACAACCCGCACCAATACTGGGCGTAAGCGTAGCTGCTGCTGCCGCCTTGCGGGTTGGGAGGATCGGCCCTGACCACCCAGGAATCGTTTTCCCCAGCATAGGTCTCGAAAGCGTAATACATTTGCCGGGTGAGATTCAGGCAGGCGGTGCGCTGCGCCGACGCCCGCGCCCGGCCCAAGGCCGGCAGCAGCATCGAAGCCAGGACCGCAATGATGGCAATTACTACCAAAAGCTCGATAAGAGTAAATGCTTTCTTCATATTCGCTCCCGGATTGGTACTGTGGCATTTGCCGGGCAATCAGCTGCTCAGACAGGCTGTCTGCAGGGTGCCCGCATAATATAACTTTTCCGGGTAGGAATGCAAAAATCTGCCGGTCACCGCTGCGGCCCAGATCAGACCAGGCCGCAGCGATGCTTCGTTGCGCTGGATATTATTTCCGAGTGATGAACAGTTTGTGTATCTGTGCCGAATCCGCGTTCCCGGACAGGATTTTCAGATTGTTCTCATCCGACAGCACTGCCGCGACATGCGCCACAAATTGCAGATAGGGCTCCTCAGCAAATTTAGGACACAGACTGAGGACAAATATCTTGATTTTTTCTCCGGAGCCATCGCTCTGCAGGCAGCCCTCGGGACTGATTCCGATGGCGGCAACCAGCTCCTGCACCCCGGAGGTCCGGGTATGGGGCAGGGCGATACCATCGCCGATGCAGGTGGAGACCACGGCTTCGCGTGCCAGGACATCCCGGAGGCAGGTCTCAGCATTCAGTAGCCGCCCGTTGTGTTCCAGCAGGCCAATCAGTTCCCGGATGGCATCTTCAGTATTGGTTGCTTTCAGGCTGGTGGTGATGCAATTTTGCGAAATTATACGAGCCAGATTCAAGAGTTCCTGAGAAGTCTTCCTGGCACTGCCGTTGAGGATGGCTTCTTCCATGCCTACCGGACTGGCCATTTGCTTCAGCTCGGACAGGTTTTTGTGCAGTTCGACAAAAGTTTCATACATCGCGGTTTTGATCAGCATTACTTCGTTGAGATTGGACTCGAAATAGAAATCATTTTCGTTGATATTCAAGGTGAAAGTCGTGCTTTCCTTGCGGAAATTGATGATTCCGGCTTCCCGGTCCAGTTCCGAATGCCTGAATCCATCCAGGCGCAGGTTGTCCACCAGAGCCCGGAAAATAAAATCGCGGACGAACTCCGAAGGCATGTGGAAGTGGGTATGCACCAGGGACAGATCGCCGACTTCTTTTTTCACGCCTTTCTTTTTGATGGAGAGCAGGAATGATAACAACGGCGGCGCGATGACGGTGGTCAGCAGAGTCATAATGATGGTTACTCCAAAGAGTTTGGCATCTATGACTGGAGTTTGGACGTTATCGATGGTCATCATGCTGGTGGCGCCAATGCCGGCAATAATCAACGCGACCTCGCCGCGCGGAATCATGCCTACGCCAATGCGGCAGGCGCCCAGCAGATTGAAGTTCATAAAGCAGGCCGGCAGACCGCAGCCGATGATTTTGGCCAGAATTGCCAGAATAGTGTAGATAAGTCCGAATTTCACTACCCCCCAGTCGCCCAGCACCCGAATATCCACCAGCATGCCCATGACGACAAAGAACACTGGCACCAGGAAGTCATATACACCATACAGTGTGCGCTGCAGGGCAAAAGATATATCGGTTTTCGAGAGGCTCAGCCCCATGACATAGGCTCCAACAATCATCGCCAGGCCAGCCTGTTCGAATAATCCAGCCAGGATCAGGGCGAGACCGAAAGCCATCACTGAATACTGTGCCGAAGGACGGAAGCATTTGAGGAATTTGGCAATCTGATGGGCGAAGAGCAAGCCCGCAGCAGTGGCACCCAGCCAGATGCTGACGCTTTTCAGGGCGATCCTGCCGATGTGGCCCCAATTGACTGCGCCATGAACCGAATCGGCCACGCCCAGCAATCCCATGACTATAGCCAGACAGATGATGCCGAGAACATCATCAATCACCGCTGCAGCCATGATGGTCGTCCCCTCCGGTGAATCAATGCATTTCTTTTCGGACAGGATCCTGGCAGTGATGCCGACCGAAGTCGCCGTGCTGAGAATTCCCAGGAACAGGGTGCGGGGGTCCATAAATCCGACATCCAGCATGACCATGCAGAGTCCGGCACCGAAAGCGAAAGAAAAGATTACCCCGCCCAGGCCGACGACTGTACCGGCTACCGAATATCGAAACAGGAGCCTGAGGTCGGTTTCCAGTCCTGACATAAACAACAGGATGATCGAGCCCAGGGTTGCAAGGCCATAAAGCGGTGTGGAAACCGGAAGAGAACCGCTTTGCGGCAATGGGAAAATACCATCGGGGAAGCCCGGAATGCCAAGATTCAGGCCGCCCAGCAGATAAGGCCCGATAATAATCCCGGCCAGCAATTCACCTAATACCGGAGGGATGTGAAATTTTTGCGCGAGTTTGCCGCAAAAACGTGCGGCAAGCAGAATGATACCGGTCTGGATGACCAGAAAAGTTATTTGCTGGATGACGGGAGCGTCTTGATTCATGTTTTACCTCTTTGCAACAAACAATGCGTTTGGCTGATTAGGAGTTGTTCAAAATTACATTTACCTTTCCACAGGTTCTTTTGGCGGCGTTTCCCTATTCTGTCAGCCACGCAGGTTAGCGTTAAAATCAGGGCCGGCCTGGCCAGGTTCTGGGAATTTCTACAGGAATATCCAGTAGTCCAGCCGTACAAACGAACCAGGCGAGCATAACTGGGTTAAGCAGGTTAACGGGGGGAAACAGCACCCCGTGCACTCCGGCGCGGGTGGGGGACAGGAATAAGTTCAGTGATTGCTGGTCTGAGTCAGAAGAGGGGGCCGGCTCGGATTTGATAGTTGTTCAGATAAATATTGGTGTATAGCTTTGGAACCGAACTGGTGGATAGTAAAATCTTCCGGGAAAGCAGCCACTCAGCACCAGCCGGGTTGTAAAGGCAGTCGTTCTCTCCCTCCCGGCGCTGCTCATGCTCCTGCAGATCATCTTTTTCAATCCAAGGCAACGAAAATGTTTTTGAGTTGGTGGCGGCTGGGCATGTTGTCGTCAGTTCAAGGATGCCGCAGGCGGGTGCCAAGCAATCAGTCCGGTAGCCTTCCGGCTTGGCCGCCAGATGTTTTTCGCCCGGCAGGAATACAAGCCACAGCAGTCCGGCCAATAACCATGACCACAGCAGCGGCGCTCGGACCGGCAGCTGGATACGCTGAGAAGAGAAAATATGGGTGAGTCGGCAATGCAAATAAATGTTCCTTAAAGATGGCAGAATGTACACTGTAATTAAGTCGGCGCTTACCGGTCAGGCCGGCTGCGCCGTAACTATTCCTCGCTGCGTTTGTAGCTGAGCCATTGGGCCTGGAAATCGCCGTGCTGGTTGTATTCGAAAGTGATCTGGATTCCGTGTTCCTGCAGCTGTGCGGCGCTGTAGCTGCGTCCAGAGGCATCGCGGCCGCGCCAGTCAGGAGGCAGGCCGCAGGGGTGGAAAATCCGGCAGCAGTCGCCATCGCAGACTTTGTGGAAAGCAAAGATATTCAATTCGCCGCTGCTGCGGTCGAAGAGCTGAAACACCAGCCATCCCTCGGGGCGGTTCATGCTTTCCACTGGTGTCAGCAGTGTGCCCTCGGAATTCTGGATGGCCTGGCGGTGCTGCTTGTAGCGCTGCACCACAGCGGCGAAAGTTTTTCTGGCTTCTGGCGGCAAAGCGTCCAAATCGCCGGAAAATCCCATCACTCCCATGGCCGTGGCCAGCAGTCCGAATTCGGCCTCATAAGTAGAGAATTGCAGCCAGGTGGCGGCGTTGGGTTGGACCAGATATGCCGGTGTTTCCGGCCCGTGGGGCCGGAAATCGCCAGTGCTGGTGGTAACCAGCCAGCGGAACAGCCGCCCCGGCAGGAAGCGCAGGAACATCCCCTGGGTGATCCGCAGCACTTCATAGATATTGGCGTTGTCACTGATGAAGTGCGAGGAAAAAAACTTCAGCGTCTGCAGATCGGTGCGCAGGGCGCCGCTGGCGCAGTTTTCCAAAATCAGATCGGGGAAAGCATGGCGGATTTGCTCAATGACGGAGAACCAGCCGCGGGAAAAGGCGGCAAGTTCAGCGCCGGAGCAGTCGTAGCCACTGGAGTTGTTCATATCGAACTTCAAATAGCCCAGGTTGTATTTCTGAATCAGTCCGGACAACAGGGCAAACAAATAATCGCGGCCAGCCGGACTGGCGGCGTCGATCCGGTAATTTCCACCCAGCAGCCCGGTGGCATTGGGATTGCTGGAGACAAAATATTCCGGATGCTCCTGAATTACTGGTGCCAGAGCCGAGAACGCTTCCCCGTCCAGCCAGATGCCGAAGCGCAGCCCGGCCGCCCGGACCTCGTCCGCGAATTGGCTCATTTGCCCCTGGAAAGCCTTATTCTCAAGCTCCCGCCAGTCCCCCAGGCAGCGGAACCATCCGGCATCCACCACGAAAACTTCGCAGCCGATGGCGCGGGCGGCGGCGAGCTGCTGGCGCAGTCGCGGCACTTCGAGGGTGGTCATCCTGTCCAGCCAGGTATTGTAAACCACTGGCAGCGGCGGCACTGCCGGGGCGAGATGCTCCAGCAGATAACGGTGCAGTTCAGCAGTACCGGACTCGACTTCGCGCCCTGGCAGCAGCTGGAGCAATATCTCAGGAGCCTCGAAGCTCTCGCCCGGTGCCAGGGTGAGCTGGAAGTCTTCGTCATCCTGCCCCAGTTCGGCAATCAGCATCGGTTTGAGGTTGCTGAAGCCATACTGACGGAATTTCAGACACCATTTGCCGTTGGGAATGACATGCAAGGCAAGCGCGTGCCGGCAGTATTTTTCCCGCACGGCGGCATACGGTGCGCCTCCCTCGGTGGTCCGGCCCCAGCGGTGAGCGAGCTTCAGGGTGCCGCTGTTGAAAGCGCACCATTGCCCCTGGCTTTCCCGGCCCCAGCGGCTGTGCTGAGCATAGACTTCGTAGTCACCGGCGGCAAAGGGGAAGCGGGCCAAAAAGCGCCGCAACACTATAGATGCGCTGCTGGTGTTGCAGATACGGTCGCGCCGGCTGAATAAGCCGCTTTGCGGGCAGAGTTTCCAAACGGATTGTATGGCGACAGTGCCGGCAGCATCCTGGAGCTGGAAAGACAGTTCCAGAGGAGAGGCGGTTACCTGGCGGCAGCGCAGCGCACTGCCCTCCAGGCGTTGCGTGCCGAAAGCAGCCAGGGTTATACCGCCCAGCTCGGGCAGATGTGTCCGGCAGCAGTAGTCACCGCAGAACTGCAACTGCAGCAGTTCGTCTGCAAGGGTAAAACTCAGCCGCCCCAAACTGTAATTCTGCTTAGCCATGGTTCTCCATTAGCGGCAGACTGCCTCAAGCCGCAGTTCCGGTTCTGAGCACATCTTTTGCAGGCAGAACACAGAACTTAGGCATTTTCGACGAAGACCGCATGCAGTGCTTTTTGTGCCGCTTCAAAATCATTCCGGCTGACCACGAACTGCATATTGACCTGGCGCGAGGACTGCACCAAAGACAGTACATTGATGTCTGCCTGGTAGAGTGCATTGGCGGCTTTGGCCAGGAATCCGGGAATGCGCATATTGGTGCCGATTACCGAGACCAGTGCCACCGGGAAGCGCCGTACCCGGGCGCTGGGAAAGCGCATCCGCAAGTTCTCCACGCATTCGTTCAAATGGCGATTCTTCTGGGGCACAAAATGGGTGATGGTGTTGGCGTTGGTGGTTTTGGCAATATAGCTGATATGGGCCTCCACCAGGCTGGTCATCAGGTTCTGGTCGTAGCCGACCTTGGAGACCATTTCCGGGTCCATGACCTCAATGGCTTCCACATCATTGCGTCCGCAAATCATCTCTACCCGGGGAACGGGCGAGATGTAGTCGCAGGAGATTAAGGTACCGGGATGATCCGGCTCGAAAGCATTCTTGATCCGGATGGGGATGCCGTAGAGTTCCATTTCCTTGGAGGCCTTGGAATGGATGGCTTCCATGTCCAGATCGGAAAGCTGGTCCGCGATGTCGAAATTAGTGTTGCCGATGACTTTTACCTTGTCGGTGCCGATCAGTACCGGGTCGCCAGTGCAAAGATGGTATTCTTTGTGGATGATGCCCTCGCGGGCTTTGGTCAGCACCGCGACTTTGCTGAAAGTGATTTCGCTGTAGCCGCGGTCGAAATGGGTCATAATGCCTTGGTCAAACTTGACATAGCCGGTCACAATAGGCATGGTGTTGCTGTAGTCAATGCCCTCGAAAGCTTGACTGATCACTTCATCGAAAGTCAGGATTTCGGACTGCATCCAGCCGGTGAGATCAACGAATTTGGCATTCACACCGTGCTTTTGCAGGATCAGGGTACTATTGTAGGCGCTGTGCGCCTCACCCACAGCGCTGAGCAACTCTCGGGTCGGCGGCAAATAGTTGTTCAGGCTGAACAGGCCGAACGAACGCAGCTGCAGCAGGTTCACCAGGCAGTCCCGGATGCCGTCCAGACGCTGGTGCACGAATGCATCTGCCAGGTCCAGGTCCAAGCCCAAATCCTTGAAGCTGCGGTTGAAATCCAGCATGCGCTGTCTCACTTCCTCAAGATGGTCCTCCCAGGTTTCACTGCCGGAGGCGAATTTGCCGTATACACCGGGAGTGCCATTCTTCTTGTTTTCCAGCAGCATGTTAGTGATGCCGCCATAAGCCGAGACTATGAAAATCCGGTTATACAACTCCTGAGGCTTGCGATTGCCCAGGATCACATTTTGCATCACTTCGCCAAAACGGGACATGGATGACCCGCCGATCTTCTCTACAGTATGTTGTCCGAGCATCACAGCTGCTCCTTTCCGAGGGGGGATTATCCTTTGCATTCGAGGTAAAACATATAATCTAAGTTGTTATTGCTTATAGTCAATATGAATGGGGAAAAATACTCAGGCAAGGCCAGTCCCAAAGAATCAGAAATTGATATTTTCTTTTT
>JAAZIZ010000012.1 GCA_012800565.1 Lentisphaerota bacterium | reverse complement strand
GTAGATGGACGCCTATATCCATGGGGGAATTTCTTTGAGCCATCCTTTGCCTTTACCCGCGACAACCTGGAAGCGGTGCAAAAATTCGGACGCTGGGCCCCGCCCCGGCAATTCCCCCAGGATGTCTCCATTTATGGCGTTTATGATTTGGCCGGCAATGTCCGGGAATGGACATCCAGCACTTTCGATGACAGCATGCACAGCTATCAGATCAAAGGCAGCAGCGGGGTGTCCAGCCAGCGCTTCCTGCCCCTTTCCCGCGCCCATGACACGCCCATGGTACCTTCTGACGTTGGCTTCAGGGTACTGATCCCCCTGCAGCCCTGAACCGGAAACAATATTTTCAGCACCACAGTGACTAAACCTGAACGCCAGCTTGTTATCGCCGACTGCCTTGGTTTCTGCCGTGGCGTGGAGCACGCCTTGGCGCTGTTTCAGTCTGCCGTGGCCGCCTCCTCCGAGCCGCTGTATGTGCTCCATGAGCTGGTTCATAACCGTGCCGTCAGCGAGCAGATGCGCCAGCAGGGTGCAGTATTTGTCTCCTCCTTGGACCAAGTACCTGCCGGCAGCCGCCTGTTGTTCGGAGCGCACGGGGTCCCCCGCGCCCTGCATGAGCAGGCCCGGCAGAAAGGACTGCGAGTTATCGATGCGACTTGTCAGTTGGTCAAAAAGCTGCATGCACTGGCAGCGACAGTCCCGCCGGAGGCGACCCTGCTGCTGCTGGGCAAAGCCGGCCACCCCGAGGCAATCGGTATCCTCGGCCATTCCAGCAGCCCTGACGCCCGCTTGATTCAAAGTTTGGAAGAGCTGGAAGCCCTGCCGCCACTGCATCAACCGGTGCTGCTGACTCAAACCACGATAAATCACAACGAAGTGCAGGCTGTGCGAGAGGCTTTTTGCCGCCGTTTCCCGGATGGCCGCTGTCCGGTCAGCATCTGCGCCGCTTCGCGGCAACGCCAGGATGCGATCGAAAAGCTGGCCCGCCAGACTGAGCTGGTGCTGGTCATCGGTTCCAGCCACAGCTCGAACGCCAGGCGCCTGTGTGAATGTGCCATTCAGGCCGGAACCCGGGCCTTGCTGATTGAAAATGCAGACAGCATCCCCGAGGCTGTCCAATCAGTGCACCGGCTGGGATTGAGCGCAGGTGCCAGCACTCCGGAATACCTGATTGCCCATACCGTGGAACGGCTGCTTGCAATGGGATTCACCCTGCAGAAAGATTCTCTTCCCACTGATAACCATGGCCAATAAACTCCAACACATCGCCATCATTATGGACGGCAACGGCCGCTGGGCCCGGGAACGCGGCCTGCCCCGCTTGGAGGGACACCGGGCCGGTGCCGAGCAAATCCGTCAGGTCGCGGGCGCTGCCCGCCGCCTGGGAGTGAAATATCTCACCCTGTATGCCTTCAGCACGGAAAACTGGCACCGCCCGCCCAGTGAAGTACAGGGACTGATGGACCTGGCCCGGCAATTCAGCCATAATAACCTTGATGATTTCATGGACAACGGTATCTGCCTGCGGACCATTGGCAGGATTACCGACCTGCCCGCCGCTCTGCAGAACAGCCTTAGCAAGGCCTGTGAAGCCACCCGGGCCAACCAGGCTCTCACAGTAGTCCTGGCCTTGAGTTATGGTGGCCGGGCGGAGATTGTCGACGCGGTGAACGCCATCCTGGCTTCTCGTCCTCCCAACAGCAGCATCACCGAACAGGAATTCCGGCAGTATCTCTATGCTCCGGACATTCCTGACCCGGACCTGCTGATTCGCACCGGCGGAGAACAGCGCCTCAGTAACTTCCTGCTCTGGCAGCTTTCGTATGCCGAACTTTATGTGACCGGAACCTTTTGGCCTGATTTCGGAGAGGCAGAACTGCAGGCTGCGGTCACAGAATATCAACGCCGCGTCCGCCGCTACGGCAAACTCTGAGCAGTGCGTAGCAGCAGCGCACTTGTAAAGCCTGAAAAACGAGTTACCTTTGCATCAAGGCGCAGGCTGCGACAATTGTTCCAGGTCAGCGCTTTCCTGGTTGGTAAAGCGGTCTTTTTTCCGGGGCCCGTATGGCATTAAACAAAACAACTCGTTCTCGTCTTTGGCTGGCACTTCTCCTGCTGCTGCTGCTCTTCGGACTGGAAAGCGTATGCAGGAATTATGGGCTGCCGGCTTTTTGCCGGGAACTGCTGCAAGAGCGGATGGCGCAAGCCGGCTTGAACGGAAAAATCACCTGGGTCAAGGCCAGTTTGTTCAGCGGCATCACCCTGAATGGCGTCCTGATCAAGGCTGATACCCCGCTGGGGCCATTGTGCCTGCAAGCCCGGGAAGTGCATACCGGCCTAAACCTGATTGAGCTGTTTCGACAGCGCTTCCCACTGGATAATTGCAAGGCCATCGGCATCAGGCTGCTGCTGCTGACCCACAGCGGCCAGAATACCTACCAATGCGAGCAAATGAGCTTCCAGGCCCGACGCCAGGGGGGCAGCAGCTGGTCGGCGAATCTTTTTTTCAGCCTGCAGGGCATCCGCCTGCGGGGAGAACTGCAGCTCGAGAACTGCCCCGACCCGGCAGAGTTCTGCGCGTCCTTGACCGATGGGTCCGGAGGTTGGTCAGCAGAGCAACTGAAGCAGATTCGCAAAGCGCTGGAATCGGCAGCCAGGATTTTGCCGCAATGCGAGTTCGGCAGCAACGACGCGAACATCTCTTTCAGCGCTGCTTGCGACGCCCTGGATTTAGCCGCAACCACAGTCCACGGCGATTTTGACTTGAATTACAGCCGCATCGGTGAGATACTGGTCACCAAGCAGCGGGGGCAGTTCAGGTATGCCGGACAAAAGCTGCACTTCGAGAATCTGCACTGGCTGCTGAACAACGACGAACGTCTGATGGCCGATGCGGTACTAAACTTTGCCGCCAGGACTGTCGCCGCCAAATTCCAGGGGCGCCTGCGCCCGGATACCGTCCTGAGTCTGGTGAATCCCTGGGGTGCTGTCTGGCCGGACTTCCTGTCCTGCCCCCTGCCGATTGATTTCCAGGGCCAACTGCCTGAGACTGGCTGGGACCTCTCCCAAGCCGAACCGTCACTGCAGGGCAGCGTTGCATCGCTGACGCTCTTCGGCAGCACCCTGCCCCAAACCTCCTTCAACCTGCAGCTGCAGAACCAGAATATCATCCTGAGTGACCTCCTGCTGTCCTTCGATTATCACCAGAACCGCTTTGTCCGGGGAAACCTGAACTGGAATTACCAACGCCGGCGGCTCAGTGGCGACCTGTCCGCGCAGCTCAACCTTGCCGCCCTGCTGAAGAACTACGGCCTGTCGGACAGCCAGACAGTCCTGACCTTCGCCGACTGGGACGATGTCAGGCTTACCATCCGGCTGCAGGAATCGCCGCTGTCCTGGCAGGGACTCAGACTACAGGGGCACTTGCAGGAACAGTATTGGCGGGGATTCAACTACACGGTGTATGCGCTGTCGCTGCCTTTCACCCTAGCAGACGGTATCCTCAGCATCGACAATGCCAGCGCGGGTATCGACAACCCGCTGCATGACAACATCGACTGCTCTGTCCGCATCGACCTAGAAGCAGCGCTGGCCAGCAGGGTGCTCCGACCTGCCTTCGAGCTCGCCTTGCGCCCCCACCCCGAGGACGTGGTTGCGCCCGGGCGTCTCAGCGGTGAGTGCGAGATCGACTGTCCCCGCGGCACCCTGGCCATCAGCAACGCTCAGGGCTCGCTGCTGCCGGAACGCCTGCTGACGGAATTTCCGCGCCTGCGGAAGATCATCCCCCTGCAGCTCGACTCCCTGTTGTCCTGCCCCCAGCCCCTGCAGCTGCAGTTCGCCGTGCCGGCTTTCACCTGGGACAAACCCCAGACCGGGCGGCTGCTGCTGCATTGCCGCGGCAATGGCATTTCCTTCAATGGACTGGACATCCATGCCGTCAGCGCCGATGCGGAAATAACCCTGGAAGAGACTCGCTTCCAGAATATCCGCGGCCTGATTAATGACGACGAGATGGTCTCGCTGGACCTGCTGCTCAAACACGATCCGCCCCTGCTGAACATCAGCAATGCCTTGATTCAAGGGAAGCCGGATTTCATCGAGGCATTTATTTTTTCCCCGTTCGCGGTCACGGTTTACCAGTCCATCTGGGAGGATGTCAGCTGGAGTCCCACCCGGCAGCCGACCATCTATATCCCAAGCATGATTTACTACGAAGACCCTCTCAATGACAACAACTGGATTCTGCAGCTGGATTGTGATTTGGCCATCACCGATGCCGCGTATAAATCTTTCCCCGTTCCCCAAGCGGATATCTCCCTGCAGCTGCAGCTGCCCCACGAATTGATCATCGCACCGATTGTGCTGTCCACAGCCAACGGGGACATCAAAGCCAGGGTCAATTGCACCTTCTCAGAAGTGCCGCACTGCGAATTTTTTGTCGACGAGACCGAATGTTCTCCCGACACCATCCTGCTGCTGCAGTCCATCAACGACGACTGGAAGGACTTCCTGACCAATTTCACCCTCCATGAACAAGCAAAAATCCGCTGCCAAGGCGCAGTATCCTTCGTCAGTCCCCCGGAAATCAAGCTCAGCGGCAGTCTCACGGCACCGGAATGCACCTATCGGAATTTCCGGCTCCGGGAGGTCAGCGCCAGCTGGAAGTACTCTGATGATCAGCTGTTCTGGGATGTCAGCGAGGCGGAATTCCTCTCTGCCGCGGTGCAGACCACTGGACACTACGATTTCCGGGCCCAGTCGGGAGAGACTCTGCTGAAAATCCGTGACCTGCCCCTGCAGGAGGCCAACGCACTGCTCTTCCCCGCATTCAATGGCGGACAGGCGGACAGTCTCTCCGGGCGGCTCAATTCCGACTGCAAGCTCAAGCTGCTGCACCATTGGGCCGGGATGCCGCTCTATCTGGAAGGAGATGGCCACCTTAAACTGCGTGAAGCCGACCTCTGGCGGGTGCCTCTGCTGGGCAGCCTCAGCTCCATTCTCGCCTTGGGGACCATGAATATCTTCGCCGGGAATTCAACTGCATCGCTGGGGACCATCAGCGAACTGACTGCGGATTTCAACTTCAAGGGCACCCGGGTAGTGGTCCCCAGCTTCGAGACCAACGGGACCTTCGTCTCACTGTCCGGCTCGGGGGAATACTCCTGGCTGACAGATGAGCTGCGCTTCCTGGTCCAGGGACACGCCCTGCGCAATGTCAATATCCTCTCCTTCATGCTCAAGCCGCTCTCCTGGGCCTTCGATGCAGAACTCCAGGGCACCAGCAAAAAACCGGAATGGAAAATCCGCAATCCCTTCAGCAGAGTCTTCTCTACAGACTAAGACCTGCGCCGCAGCAGGAGCCCCCCGGACAAGAATATTTGGCGAAATCTGATTTTTGCGATTGCTTAATTCACAAAAAACACCATATTATAAAAAACACTAATCAGATTCACCCTTAGCATTAAGCAGCAGAAGCACTCTCCAGTGCCGGACCCGCTACCCGGCGGACACTGGCAGTGCGGCTGATTCAATACTACGACCTGTCCGGCCCTCCCCTTAATAAAGGAAGGAGAGTACAATGCTTTTTGATACCATAAAAAACTTTTTTAACAACGACATCGGCATTGATCTGGGGACCATGAACACCCTGATTTATGTCAAGAACAAAGGCATTGTCCTGGATGAGCCCTCGGTGGTAGCCATCAATGCCGACCGCGACAAAGTCCGGGCGGTGGGTTCCCAGGCCAAGGCCATGATGGAGATCACCCCGGAGAACATCCGGGTAGTGCGGCCCATGCGCGACGGAGTGATCGCCGATGCCGAGGTCACGGACGAGATGCTGCGGATTTTCATCCGCAAGGCCACCGGCAAAATGAAAGTCATGCGCCCCCGGGTCCTGGTCGCCGTACCCTCCGGCATCACTGAAGTCGGACTGCGGGCGGTGCGGGAGAGTGCCTTGAGCGCCGGTGCCCGCAAAGTACAGCTGGTGCAGGAGCCTTTCGCCGCCGCCATCGGTTCCGGACTGCCGGTCAATGACCCGGACGGGAATATGATTATCGATATCGGCGGCGGCACCACTGAGGTGGCGCTGATTTGCCTGGGCAGCATCGTGGTCTGCAGCAGCGTGCAATGTGCCGGCGATGCCATGGACGCGGCCATTGTCAGCCACCTCCAGAATGTCCACCATCTGCTGATTGGCGACCCCACCGCCGAGCGCATCAAGATCGCCATCGGTAGCGCCTATCCCCTGGATGAACCGATGACCATGGAGGTCAAAGGGCTGGATATGGCCCAGCACGGCAACCGCCTGCCGCGGGCAGTGATCATCAACAGCGAAGAAATCCGTCAGGCGCTGGAGCGGCCGATCTCGCAAATCATCCAGACAGTCCGGCATACCATTGATGCCAGCCCGCCGGAACTTTCGGCCCGCCTGATTGACAACGGCATCACCCTGGCTGGCGGCGGCTCGCAGCTGCGCGGCTTGGACAAGCTGATTTCCGAAGAAACCGGCCTGGCAGTGCGGTTGGGTAAAGACCCCCTGCAAGCAGTAGTAAACGGCACAGGACTGATGCTGGAACACGCAAACCAGCTCTTCAGCCAACCCACCAATTCGCTGATCGGCAAAGGCCGGAGGGTCTGACTGCAGTGCCCCGTGCAGTTGACAGAAGGCAGCCGCCCGAGCCTAGGATGTGGGTTTATCCGCTGCCTCAGGGCTGGATGGCTTATGCCGGCAAGACTGATGCCGACAACGACCTGCTGTCATGCTCGTTCGCCCGGAAAACCGACTATTGGTTTCATGCCCACGCGGTACCGGGAAGTCATGTCATTTTGCGCGGCCCGGAGAATTGCGCCCCGGACCGCATGCTGCTTGAGTTGGCGGCAGGCATCGCCGCCTGGCACAGCAAGGCCCGTCATAGCGGCAGCTGCAACGTCGATTGCACCTTGGCCGTAAATGTCAGCAAGCCCCCGGGTGCTCCGCCGGGCACGGTCAGTCTCAGCCGTTCCCGCCTGCTGAAAGTCAAGCCGGGGCTGTGGGTAGACTCAGCAGCACCAGAGCTTTTCTGAGGCAATCCTCCGGACCACAGCCAGACCGAAATATTCTTCAAAGTGCAATGGCCAGCGCAATCAATTATGGTCAAGGAGCCGGAACAGCATGCATAAATCCTTTCTTACAGGAATAGCTTTCCTGCTGCTGGCTGGTGCAATCCTAAGAGCCGATGGCCCCAACCCCCTCAAACTCGCCAATCCGGAAGCCTTGGAGCTGGGCAAAATCCTCAGCAGCGCCGGCCATGAGTTCAGCCTCACCTTGCGCAACAGCGGCACTGCAACGGTCCGCCTGCAGAACGTCCGCTTCGGCTGC
>JAAZIZ010000235.1 GCA_012800565.1 Lentisphaerota bacterium | reverse complement strand
TATTCCAAAGCCGCTTTACATCATCCTGGACCGATTGCTCTTGCTTAGACTGTTCCGGCAAGTGCCCAAATGGGCCACGTAGCCACTAAATCAGGCAAGGTACTGCGTGTTTATCCGGTTTCCCGGGGAAGTTGGGTTATGTCGAAGACCTGATGATTAGTTCAGGTTTAAGGTCGATCAGCCGGGGGCTGGTCTCGCCCTGAATCATTTCATGCAAAATGATATGCCGGCGGGCATTGAAGTCAGGCATCCGATGCCGCTTTATGAGCTTTTGTATCTTCTTTGTGAGTATTCCGCCAGAAAGGCATGGCGATGGTCCAGAGCAGCAGCGGCAGCAGCACCGCGACCAGGAAATTGGCCAGCGGCGCTTCCTGTCCGTACTGGCTTCCCCACCAGGCGTACAATGCGCTTACCGGCAGGGTTCCGGCCAGCAGCGCGGGCAGAAAAGCCGTTAGCCGCATCCGCGCCAGTCCTGCCAGAACCACCATCACTTCCGGTAGAATCGGCAGGGCCCGGCTGGCGATGATGGCCATTCCGCCCCAGCGTTCGAAAGAATGCCGGAACTCCTCCAGTTCCGCAGGTGAGCAGAGCCAGGCCGGGCAATGGCCGCAGGCGCAAACAGCCAGGCCGTATCCGGTCAAGCCGGCCAGCAGGCTCCCGGCACCTCCCAGGAGCCATCCGAGCCAGAAGCCATATACTTGTCCCAGAGCGGCCATAATGCCGGTGGCCGGCACTGGCAGGACAATATCTGCCACCAGGGCAAGAATACCCAGTATCCATCCCCAACCCCGCATGGCCCGCATTTGTCCGGCGCAGGATTCTGCGGTCAGCAGGTTTTCCAGGCTTTCACCCCAGAGGATGAAAGTCAGCAGGAAGAGCAGCGCAGTAATCACCGCCAGAAGCAAAATACGCCGGGGCAGACGAGTTTTTTTTGGGTCATTGGATTTCTGTTTTGTGGGGATAATGGCATCGCTGAAGCCAAACTGCCGGCATGGATTGGCTTCATTCAACCACCTTTCAGGCTTTGACCAGGCGTACCTGTCGCGTCCGGTTTCGCTCAGTCCAAGCAGGATAAGATGGAACGGCGGTAGATACCACGAGCCCAATCTATTTTTTTGCGTTGGAAGCGCTGCGGCCATTTTTCCGCGGTGGCGGGTGATTGCTGGCGATATTCCTGCAAACTGACGCCCGGCTGTTCGGTCAGCAGCATGGATTTCGTCTGCTGGACGGGCAGGAATTCGGTCCATTGCACATCCACCCGGTGGATATGGCCATCACCGCCCAGGATGTTCTGGTAGTCGGTCCTGGTGATGCCCTTGTAGCCGGAAGCAGTTACCGCGATGGCGGACAGACCGTCGTCCTGGCTCAGGCATCGCGTTTTCAGAATGCTGTGGGTAATGCATTGCGGATGCTGAAAATGCTGTTCGCCGTGATAATTGGCCTGGGCTTCGTGTTCCCAGAATGAGGCTTGGCGGGCGCTCTGGTCTGCGTAAATGGAAGCGCGGGTGCGGGTCTGCTGATACAGCGGAATCGACAGCAAAGGCGCCAGAGAAAAATACACCGCCTTGAAATATTCTGCCTGAGTGCGCAGGAAAAAAGCCCTGGCCTGGACCAAATCGTAATGCGCAAATTTTTTCGGGTCGGTATCCAGGTCGACATTATTCAGGTGCTGCGGATAGATAAAGTTCAGCTTGCGCTGTTTGACGAAGGAGAAATCATCGCCGAAGCCGATTTTGCGGTCCTGCAGGATTTTCAGCATTTGGGTTTGCGCCAGCGGGGTGAAGAGCAGTCTGAATTCGATTTCGTCATTGCGATCGGTGGCATGGAACAGTACCTCGAAATCGTGGTTCCCCATCAGCGTGTACTGTGATTCATCCTCCAGGTTGCGGGAGAAATCCTGCAGCTTCTTAAGGGTATGTTTTTTGCGCAGACTGTCGATGATGCCGCCATCGCTGCCGGAGAGCTTCGAGGGCTGGCGCGAGAAAGTCAGGCGGGGAGCGGCTTCATTGCCATAGAGCAGGAATTTCTCCTCATGGTAAAGCGGTATCGGTTTGGTGACCCTGGCGACCAGAGTTTCATATCGGCGGACGGAATAGTAATTTCCTTTGGAGTCTCTTACCCGCTCTGTCCAGGAAATCTGCTTGCTGCCGGTGTAAGTCTTTTCCCCCCATTGCATCTTGCGCAGATGCCCGAATACGAAAGGATTGTCATTGATGCTGCCGCTTTGGGCGAACAGCACCGAGCTGCAGTCATCGGAACTGCCGTCCCAGCCGAAATGCTGCTGCAGTTCCTGCAGGCGCTGGACGGTAAAATACGGGTCGAGCTGTATCCTGGGGACTGTCTGGGCGATAAGCTTGGCGGACATGTCCCAGTCATAGAGCTGATTGAGCGGTGCCATCTGCTCCCAGGCTTCGGCAGTCTTTTGGGAGATATGCGTTTGCAGGGTCTCAATAGTCGCAGCAATACGGCGATAATTAGCATAGACTACTTTGTAAAGCAGCACTATGGACAGGATTGCTCCGGCAAGGCCGCCGAGGAACAGCAGAATGCCGTTGGTGGAACTGACGCCTTCCGGCAGGTTCTGCAAATCCTGGTACGCGAACACGCATACCAGGGCGGAAAAGATTATCGCCAGTATTGCGGCCGCCAGCAGGCATTGCCAGAGCCGGCGCCGCCCTTGAGCGGCGCCGAGCCGTGATTCCAGCTGGCGCAACTCTGCGATAGTCTTGGCATTGCTGGTTGCGTCCACCCCGGAGGCTGCGACGAGACGGTCGAACAGCTCTTGGCTCAGGCGGTCGAATTTCGCCTGGAATTCAGTATCATAGCGTTCCAGAGGCTCGTAGACATCCTCCATCAAAAGAACGTCTCCCGTGCTTTAGCTTTGGTTTCCGCCGAAGCGGTAAATGGTATTCTGGTGGTGTATCCGGCCCGAGCGGCGACGATCATCTTGGTCGGCCAGGCGAAGATATCATTGTTCCACTGATTCACGGTGTCATTATACAGGCTGCGGGCTGCAGTGATTTCTTTTTGCAGATAACTGTTCTGTTGCATGGCGTCAGCGATGGCGGCATGTGCCTTCAGGTCCGGATAGGCCTCAACCTGGGGGAAGAGCCGGGCGAAAGAGGCATCGATCTGTTGTGATACTGCGTTGCGCTCGCTTTCCGGCAGCCGGCCGCCCCGGAAAGCAGCCACGCTTTTCATCACATCCTTGTCCAAATCGATGGCTTTTGCCACCAGCGGGGCGACATTCTGCAGAATCTGCACCCGCTGTTCCAGGAAGTTATCGATTTGCGAAGCATCAGCCTGGATTTTCTGCTGCAGCTGCCGGAAATAATTTGCGGCTCCGACTTTCATAAACAGAAAAATCAGGCCGGGCAGAATGCCGCAGAGCCAGAGCATGATTTCAAAGAGAGTCGAACCGAAGCCGACCTTTACCGGCAGCTGGCGTTCAATCACATTGACATCCCGACCCTGCTCGTTGATATTGCCAGTCAATTCATCAAGTTCATTGGCCATGGGGTTTCCTTCCTTTGTCTAAATTCACCCTGCTATGAATATATCTGCTCTGAGAACAACCACGCAATGGCAACAGTTGTCAACGCAACAACCCAAATGTCTGCCGCTGCAGCGTGAAAGAGCTGATTGCCTTTAGTTTATATCGTTGCGGCCTGATTGCAAGCCGAAGACACGCGCATTAACCGTATTTCGGCAAAAAATTTTCTGCTGCGCCTTTACTCCGGCAGCCATGCCAACTGCAGAAAAAATAAAAAAGGCGACTTGAAAAAACAAATATTCGCCTGACGAAACCTTGACAAAGCATTGTTATAGTAATAAAGTAGTAGTGTATCATAATATAACATAACAACACAGAGCATAACAAAAAAATGCAAGAAGTCAAATTGTGCAAAGATGAAGCGGTGCCTCTGCCCCACCAGATCAGCAGTATTATACGTTCCCGGATTGAATCTGGCAAGTATCTTCCTGGCAAACGTCTGGGGACTATACGCCAGTTTGCGAGCGACTTTTCCGTCAGTCCTGTCACCGTTATCAAAGCATTAGATATCCTTGAAGAGGAGGCTCTCATTGATCGGGTACCGGTCAAAGGTGTTTTTGTTTCGAATCTGCTCAAGGATAGCAAAAGGCAGCTGAATGCTTGTTTTGCTTTTCCTGAGAAAAAGTTTTCTCAGGCTTTTCTCAAGGGTGAGAACTGGGGCTTAAGCTCTGAGCTCTATCGTGGGCTTCTGAGTGGGGCAGGTTCACTGGGAATGAACGTGCAATTCACATATTTTCAGGACAAGCCTTCCCCAGCTTTGCTGAAGCAACAAATCCAGGCCCTGAAAAAATTTGATTTTGCCATTTTCACGGGATGGCAGCTTGCCGCATTACAGAAAGCTTCGGCGCTGGAACGCCCGACCTTCTGTCTGACCGGCAGTGTTCCACCGGCCTCTCCGGAAATCATAGTGGTGGATTATGACCGCGCCGATGCTCGGAAACGCCTGCTTGAGCTTCTGCTGGCAAGCGGATATTCCAGCGCCGGCGTTATTTCTCAGCAGCGGCCTGCCACTTCACGCGGAATCGACTTTCTTGAAGATGCCAAGCGTGCCGGTGTCAAAGTGCCGCAAGACGGGGTCTGGCATCTTGACCATGGCGACCCCCTGCTAAGCGACAAGTTGCAGAATCTGCTCGCCCGTAAAGAAGTGCAATTTATTTTCTGCGATTTCACTGATCTGATGGGGGATATTTACGCCGCCGCGAATGCCATAGGCCTTAAAATAGGCGAAGAGCTGATGATTACAGCAATTGCCAGCGGCCAAACTTTTGCGAGACTGCAACCGCCGCCTACTTATTTCCGTATTCCGCGCTATGAAATGGGACTGCAAATCATGCAAAAAGCTGAACAGGCTATCAACAGCGGTAAAAAAGTAACTGTGCCATCCTTGCTCACTGAATTAATTTCGGGAAAATAGTACCACACACTTGTAGAGGTAAAGAAGATGATGACAGGAAAAAAACTGCCCCAGCCAGCTCCTCGTCAGGAAAGCTACATGCGACATGGAGCCTTTTTTACTCTGATTGAACTACTTGTGGTGATAGCCATCATCGCCGTTCTGGCCTCGATGCTGCTGCCGGCTCTGGGGAAGGCCCAAGTGATGGCCAAGCGTGCCAAATGCAGTTCCAATCTGCGCCAGATTGCCATTGGCATCAATGAGTATTCCTCGGATAATGATTTCTTTGTGCCCCTGACCATGCCTGCTGGCATCTGTCCGGTGGGCGGCAGGGCAATATTTCACCCGTTATGGAATGTACGGGTGGCACCCTATTTGGGGGTAGGGGTGTTCAATAACGAATATTTGTCTAAGAAACTCGCTATCGGGCATGTATTTCACTGCCCGGAGCAGACTATTCAGATTGGACGGGTTTCACCGACCAGCAGCTTGTACATCAACAACTGTCACAAGAGCGGCACCAGCTACAGCATGCCTCTGGCGATGCTGAATATGGATGACTCTTCGTATACCAATTCGGTACGCAGCGGCATGCATATCACCCGGCCCAGCCGTCCCGGCAACACCATCCTGGCGGGCGATGTTTCTCCCTTGTATTATGTTTTCGGCTATGTCATGTCTGGGCTGAACTCCACCTACTCCCAGCTGGTGGAACGCGGCAGCCTGAGTTACAACTGCCAGGTGATGCCACCACCATCATTTTTTCATGCCGGAGCGGGTAATTCTGCGTTTGTCGATGGTCATGTGGAGGCTGTCACGACTCAGGTGTTTTTTGAGCATAAGGATCCTGATGACCATAAAGGGTATTTTTACTATAAGTAGTTTTGCCGCTGTGAGTGTTTGCCAATTGACTACAACAAAAGGAATATATAATGATTAAGCTGTTATTGTTAGTTGTTCTGTTGGGCAGTGCCGGCCTGCGGGCCGAGGTGATTTTTGCGCTTGATTTTGATGACTACAGTGTTAAGCCCGGAATCGCCGCCGGCGATCCCACCCCGCGTGATTTTACGGAAACTGATTTGCAGCTGCGGATGTTTCCCGGGGTCAATGGCAAGGGCAACAGCCTTAATCTGGCCAACAGCGAGACCCTGACTTATGCCTCGGCGGGGAATTTTGATCCTCGGCAGGGCACGGTCTCCTTATGGATCAGCCCGCAGAACTGGCAGATGCAGGAAAGTGGCTGGCAGGTGTTTTTTCATGTTGTCCAGCGGAACTACTGGTTCCGTATTTTCCGTATCTGGCCCAATTACATCGGTGCTTCCATGAACTTCAATCACAGCCCGGGCAAGGCCAAGCCTTTTTCCATCGGTGTGCAGGCCCGCGTCAAGCCGGAAGACTGGAAGCCGGGTACGTGGCATAAGATTGATGTGACCTGGAATGAAGAACGTATGAATCTGTATATCGATGCCAGAATTCCGGAGAAGACTCCGATTATCATCGGCGACCGCTCGGTGCCTCCGACCAGTCCCCAGAAAACCTATCCCACACCGATGCAATTCCCGGAAGCAAACGGCAATTTCAGCATCGGCCTGCAGGCCGATTGGCAGAAGCGCGACACCGTTAACAACGAGCACAAGACCGCGTATGACTCGGTGGTCATCCATAACCGGCCGCTGAATGCAGCGGAAATCCTGGCTGAATACGAGAAAGTGATCCCGCCAAGCAAAAAAGAGCCGGCCCGCCCGCATTTCAGCGTCATTCCTGCAACTGCGGAGAATGTGTCGGTGGACGGCAATCCTTCCGAAGAGTGCTGGCAGAAGAGCGGAAAATTCTTCCTCCTGCCGCTGAAAAGCAGCCGCGAGATTGCGATCAGCGCCCAGGCAATGCACGACCGGGAGAATCTCTATCTTTCGTTTGTATCAGGAGATTCCTGCAAATTGCGCAAGTACAATCAGCGCGATGCCAAACTCTGGGAAGACTGCTGTTTTGAATTCCATCTGCAGACCAAGGACAATAATTACTACCAGTTCATCGTCAACGGCAATGGCACCATCTATGACTCTTTGAACAAGGACGCGGCCTGGAACAGCAGCGCCCGGGCTGCCGCTGCCTTGCATGACGGCTCCTGGAGCGTGGAGCTGGCAATCCCGCTGGCGGAACTTGGCGGCTATGATGCCTTGTGCGCCGCGAACAGCACCGCGGACTTCTGCGCTTCTACCTGGGACAGCCTGGCTTACCAGCTTTTCCATTGGGGCAGTAGCCGGGGCTTTGCACCGCATGACGAGATTCGTCTGGGGAAAGATAAGCAGTATTTTCGCATTGAGAGTCTTGGCGACCTGCGCCTGGGCAATCTCTCGCTTGCGACCTCCGGTAGCAGCAAGGCTAAGGCTGTGGCGAGCATCCTGCCTGAGGGATACAGCCCAATTGTGTATCCCGAGAATCTGACCAACCGAATTTGGGAACGGCGCCTGCCGGCTGGCCGGCAGCGCCTGCAGGTCGAAGCCCAGGGGCTGTATTTTTTCAGCCACGAATATACCGTGAACTTCCCATTGGAAATACGCCATAACTGCCGCCCTGATAATAACGAAATTGAAGTTAGTCTGGATTTAAGCAACGCCGGCGGCGAGGCTTTGAAACAGGTCGCCGCCACTGTATCTGGACGGGTGCAACTGCTTAGCCCGGAAGAACGTGTACTCTCAGAACGAGAATTTTCCATCAGTACTCCATTGGCCAAGGTGATTCTGCCTTTCCCCGCCACACCGCTTACTGAAGGTTTGTACAGCATCAAAGCCGAGGTTCTGGGGTTCTCCCGAAACATCAGTCTGCAGATTCCTGATCTCGCACCTTATCAGGAGCATCTGGGGGTTGACTACACCATTCCACCGCCCTGGGAGCCGATACAGAAACTCACTGGCAACCAATACCAGGTCTGGGGGAGGGTGTATGAGTTTGCCGATGCCCCTCTGCCGGTCCAGATAACCGCAGGCGACAGCCAGCTGCTGAGCCGCCCTCCCAGCTGGCAGTTGAATGGCAAAGAGCCACAATGGATGGCGCCGACAGTCGAAGAAAGTCATCCGGATTATGTGAAATTCGCTGGGGCTGGAACCATCGGTGACCAGCGCATCGACTGGACCGGCGAGCTCTGGTTCGACGGTGCTTATGTGCTGCGTTTCACGCTGTCAGCCGGTGCAGTGCAGAATTTCAATATTTCCTGGCAGGTGCCGCGTGAATTTGCCAAATTCGTGTTGAATCCGATATACGTGCCCTGGCACGGTGACCAGGTGGTACCCGGTGACACTGCCCGCAAGGATAACGTGATCTGGCTGACCGGCCCGGAGAAAGGAATCTTCTTCTGGCATCAGTCCGATGCCAACTTTTTCCCGCAGAAGAACCCACTGCGGGCAGTACGTGATGAGCGAACTGCCACCGCCAGCGTCAATATCATTTCCCAGCCCGCGACTTTCACGGCTCCGGCGGAATACACCATGGTCTTTATGGGCACCCCCAGCCGCCCGGCCCGCGAGGATTCCCGGATGATTAATTATGGCGGTTACAGCCGCATTGCTACTACCCATCAGTCGATTGGCTGGGGGGGATTCAAGGACAAACGGCACAAGGATGACATGATCAGCCTGAATTCCTTTATTCCTGTCGACCCGGAGTACTTCCAGGGCTTGGATACCAAGATTGTCCGGCGTCATATCTATGCCATGCCTTGCATGATTTCCGATGCCCATCCGGCGTATGATTATTTTGGCCAGGACAACTGGAATACGCCGCGGAGGACGCACCACGGAGTGAAGTTGGGAGTCCCCTGGACTGTGGATGCATTTTGTATGAATGCCTCGGAACGTCCGGCGGATTTGCAATGTTGGGAAATTGATCAGACGATGCGTCGTTATCCGGGCGTGAACGGCATCTATTTTGATGTCGCCTCTACCGGATATTGCGAGAATAAGGTGCACGGTTGCGGCGGCATTGATGTCTTGGGGCAGCATTACCGTTCATCCAATGCTTTGGGGTACCGGCGTTTTCTGATGCGGATTTACAAGATTGTGAAGAAGAACCAAGGTAGCATCATGCTGCACAGCCACGTGCAGTTCATGCCCATGACCCAGGCCTTTGTGGACTTTTTTGCGCCCGGGGAGAATACTTTCCATACCATGGCCACCAATCTCGAACATGGCTACTGTGAAGGTATTTCCCTGGAAGAGTACCAGAGCGATTTCAATTGGCGCAAGGCCGGGGTGACCTATTGCATGCTGCTGCAGACCGGCCGGGCTGCAGCCGGTGTTCCGGCGTTGAACCAATACGAAAAAGTGGTTCTCAGTGATCCGAAGTATGCCTACAGTGCCCTGACGCCGATGCTCCAGCATGACCTCAATGTCTGGGGACATTACGTGTCCAGAAAGGAAATTGGGAAATTCTGGGACCTGCGGGCGGCGCTTAATTTCGGTGCCATCAAAAAATTCCACGCCTACTGGGAGAACTCAGCAGTATCTTCCGGCAGCGAGAAAGTGCTGTGCAGCTGGTACGAATGGGACTCCCCGCAGCCATATCGACGCCTGCTGCTGATCAGCAATTTCAACCGTGACAGCAAGCCGCTGCAGCTTCACATTGACTTTGCTGCTCTGGGGGTGCCTGAGCCGGTTGCGTATTATGATGTCTGGAAAGACATAGAAATGACTCGAGCGGACCTGGAGCAGTTCCAGTTGGACGGGAATAATTTCCTGATGCTGGGTATTAAATAGAGGGTGCCCAAAAAGGGCCTCGGGCGCATTTTATCCGCAGGATTTCACAGGGGGCGACCCGTCCGACCCGTCTGACCTGTCCGACCTGTCTGACCTGTCCGACTTGTCCGACCCGTCCGCCCCGTCCGACTTGTCCGACTTGTCCGACTTGTCCGACCCGTCCGACTTGTCCGACTTGTCCGACCCGTCCGACTTGTCCGACTTGTCCGACTTGTCCGACTTGTCCGACTTGTCCGACTTGTCCGACTTGTCCGACCCGTCCGACTTGTCCGACCCG
>JAAZIZ010000234.1 GCA_012800565.1 Lentisphaerota bacterium | reverse complement strand
CCCATGACACCGGTGCGATCCATCTGCATGATCTGGGCTATCCCCACCGGGTGTACTGCTCCTCGCATTCCATTGAGTACATCAAGAAATACGGTTTACGCGGCCTGACCAACTTGAACACCGAGTCCAACCCGGCCCGCAGCGCCTCGGTGCTCACCGGGCACCTGAATACTTTCCTGGCCTCAATGCAGGCCAATTATGCCGGCGCCCTGGGCATCGCCTACATCAATATCTTCTACGCCCCGTATCTGGTCGGCCTGAGCGACCGGGAAATCAAGCAAGTCGCCCAGGAACTCATCTTCAACGGCTCCCAGAATGCGTTCTCACGCGGTGGGCAAACCTTGTTCCTGGATTTCAATATCCACACCGGAGTGCCGAAGTACCTGCAGTCGGTACCGGCCATCGGCCCCGGCGGGAATTATATGCTGCGGGACGCGACAGGCAAGATTCACCCCCTGCGGGAAGTCCTGCGCGAGGATACCGACGAGAACGGCAATCACCTGATGGACCTCTTCCTGCCCGGCGCTAACGGCCAGGACCGCCTGGTGCTGCGCGAGCAGTTCAACCAGAAGCAAGGCTTGTACTACGACGAATCAGTGGCCGCAGACCTGGCTAAACGCCAGGAGCATATCATGGTCTATGGCGACTACCTCACCGAAGCCCGGCGCTTTACCTCAGCCCTGCTCAAGGTCTGGGGCGAGGGTGACCGCAACGGCATGGTCTTTGAATTCCCCAAATGCGATTTCCATGTCAGCGAAGAGACTTTCCAGGACCCGGAGCAATACAAGATTTACCTGGAGGCCTGTGAGCTGTCCAGCCGCAACGGCTCGACTTACTTCATCTTCGACCGCGATGAAGTGACCCTCTCCGCCTGCTGCCGCCTGCGCACCACCATTGACGACAACCGCATGCTCAAGCATCCGGAGTCAATGCGCTTCTGCGGCTTCCAGAACGTGACCATCAATATCCCGCAGGCCGCATACCGCGCCGCCCGGGCCGGCAAAGCGAACCTTGAGGGCCTGCTGGAGGAAATCGACCGCACTATGCGCCTCGCTGTGGACGCCCACCTGCAGAAGAAGAAGATGATCAGCCTGATGATGTCCGAGCCAGGCCGCCCGCTGTGGCAGATCGGCAAGCTCGCCTGTGACGGACGCCCCTACGTCGAGCTCGACAAAGCGACTTATATTCTGGGACTGATCGGCGTCAACGATGCAGTGAAATTCCTGTATGGCAAAGAAATCCATGAAGACTCGCAGGCTTTCGAGATGGCGTTGCGCATCACTGCGCACATGTACCTGCAGGCCAAGAAATATTCTGACCAGTACGGGCTGAAGTTCACCTTGGAGGAGTCGCCGGCCGAGAGCGCCGCCCGCCGCCTGGCCAAAACTGACCTGGTCTACTTCCGCAAAGAGGCCCTGCAATGCTACAAAGGCGACAGTGAGGACGTGGCATACTACACCAACAGCGTGCATCTGGCCGCTGAGGCGCCGGTCTGCCTGGTCGAACGCATTGAGAAACAGGCGATGTTCCACAGCATCATCGAATCAGGCGCCATTACCCACGCTTTCGTCGGCGAAGAAAAACCCTCGCCCCAGGCGATTGCCACTCTGATGGAGAAAGTCATGCGCCGTACCCAGTCGGCCCAGGTCACCATCTCGCCGGAATTCACCTACTGCAACAGCTGCGGACACCAGGCCCGCGGCCTGCAGGAAAAATGCCAGCACTGCGGCTCATTCGAAGTCGTAGGCGAGACCCGCGTGGTCGGATACTTCAGCAAAATTCAGAACTGGAACAAATCGAAGCGCTACGGCGAGCTGGTCAACCGCCAGCGCGGGCGCTACGCTGTGGAGACTGCAGAAGCCCCAGCACAGCTGGAAACTGCGGCCGGCGGCGAATAATGCCTGTTCTCCTGCTCCCCACCTCAAACCGCAGCGGGCCGTCCCCCTGCCCCGCCCGCCGCGCTTCCATAAGGATGATAATGATGTCAGAACCGCAAACTAAGTGGATTGTGAATGTCTTTGGCAAAGAAGGCTGTGCCAAGTGCACGATGCTCAACCGCCGCCTGGATAAACTGTTGTCGGAAGAGCGCTTCGCCGCTTTCAGCAAACACTACTACGATATTATGACTGAAGACGGGCTGGTGCATTTCTGCCTGGCTCAATGCCTGAATCCCAGCCGCATCCCGGCCATGCTGGTGGCCCGGGTCAACCCCGATGGTAGCAACGAGTTGCTGCCCAACCCGGACCCGGATGGCACGGACGCAGTCTGCGGCAAATCCAAGCTATACCAGTACCTGGGCCTGCAGACCGATTACAGCGGCAAGGGCGGCGGCATCATTACCCCGGAAATGCTTGAATCCATCCTGACCCAAGCTCAGGCAATGCAGTGAATAGCTCCTGCCCGGATACAGATTATTCCGCTGTCTATGCCCGGCGGACCCAGCCAACCTTGGTAGACTACCCAGGGAAAATGGCGGCGCTGTTCTTTACCCGCGGCTGTAATTTCCGCTGCGGGTACTGCCATAACCCGGACCTGCTCGAAAACTGCGGCGGCATCACCTATACCTGGGAGCAACTGGAGGCATTCTGCCACGACTTCCGGCGCAACTGGGTCGAAGCGGTGACTATCACCGGCGGTGAGCCGACGCTGCAGCCGCAGTTGGGAGCCACCATGCGATTCTTCCGCGACCACGGCTTCGCAGTTAAGCTGGACAGCAACGGCTCGCGCCCGGAAGTGCTGGAAGAAGTGCTGCCCTGGACCGATTATGTGGCCATGGATATCAAGTGCAGCCTGGAGAAATACCCGGAATTCGTCGGCTTCCGGCAGACCGACAATATTACCCGGTCGATTGAAATAATCAAAACGAAAGCCCGCGATTATGAATTCCGCCTGACCCTGGTCGAGGATTTCCACTGCGAGCAGGAGATTCTCGCCTGCGCCAAGCTGGTTGCGGGCGCGAAGCTGCTGATCTTCCAGCCTTTCCTGCCGCATGAGAATCTGCCCGAGGAACGCTATCGCACCCTGCCCCGCACCCGGCCATCCGCGCTGGCTGACGCAGTACGCCTGGCCGCGCCATTTGTCCAGCAATGCATCGCCCGCTGAAAGCGGACAAGTCGGACAGGTCGGACAGGTCGGACAGGTCGGACAGGGCGGACGGCGATACCGGTTAACTATTTATTGCCTACTTCTTTCAGGGAGGCGAAATCGAAGAGTACCCGGGTTTTCCAATTCTCGCCTTCGAGCCGCATCTCCTTGACGAACCACAGGCCGTTTTCGTGCCGTTTGGCGCCTTTCATCTCCAAAGCGCGCCAAGGCTTCTCCTGGTTCTGATGATACCAGAAAGCGGCCATCGGGAAGCCCATTGCGGCATCGAACCAGACCTCGACTGTGCCGGTTCCGTGCGGGTGCGCAAGTTTCATCACCCGGCAATCCCGCATTCGGCTTTTCTGGGCCGGCAGTTCCTCCAGGAAATCCCAATACAGGAAAGAGAAAGTCAGGTCTTCAGGTTCCAGTCCGAACGAGAACAGCCCCGGTGCGACTTCTTTTTCCGGCATACTCAGGGCAGAGGTCACTTTCTCCTGCGGCTTGTGCTGCTGTTCAAAAGCGTAGACGTTCTGGTTGTTCAGAACCAGCTGAGCGTGCATGGAGGTGCTGGTAAAGGTAATGCGTACCCGCAGCTCGCCCTCAAGACTTTTACCCTCAGCATTGACATGCTGGATGCGGCCGGTGATCTCGCCCCAGACATCCTGCCGCAGAGGACGGCGCAACTCCTGCAGGAATACCTCCGGCGGCAAAACCGCCGCTTTTTCGTCGGCCTGCCCAAAACAGATGGCCGGCAGCATGATTGTCAGCATCAGCGCGAAAATCATCTTCATAACTGCTCCTCAATTTCCTGCGGGAAGTATTCGTGGTCAGTAGTGATCAGAATCTGGTCGAAAGCGATGCCGTCTTCGCGGTTCAGCAGTCTGAGCTCATGCTTGCCGGCGGCCAGCTTGTAGAGTTTCGGCGATTCCAGCCAATGCCAGGTCT
>JAAZIZ010000233.1 GCA_012800565.1 Lentisphaerota bacterium | reverse complement strand
GGGCAGAGTCGCTGGAATACCGGCAGATAGAAAGTGTTGGCGACGGGCGGATGGAGTTCACTTTGCCTTTCGCCTTGAATGACTTGCCGGGAAAATGGCGAATCCAGGTACGGGATGCTGCCAGTGGAATGACTGCAGAAAAAAACATCATTCTGCAATAAGTGAACTTAAAGTGGATTACTTACTACTCCTAAGACAAAAGTAAGGGCGGACACGATGTATTGCAAAGCCGATTACACTCAACCTTTACGGGAGCAAACCCCGTTCAGTTTTGGGGCCACTGTCACAGTCAACGGATTGATTGCCTTGGCGGAAAGCGGTTGCAGCATGCGGACATTCTATACTGTCCCGGATGCAGTCATTGAGGTTTACCGACGCGGCCGCCCGGCAGCCCGTGAACTTTTCGGCGGGAAAATCGGTTTATGTGGGCTGATGACCCCGCCAATCAGTTATGGGCATTTGAATACCCTCGGAGCCGAACTGCTCTTCCCCGAAGATGGCGAAGTTGCAGTAGCCCCCATGGCAGGCAATATGGATGAGGCGATCCGTATCCTGCGGCAGCCACGCGATATGCGCAATAGTGGAAAACTCCCCTTTTATCTGGACTTCCAACGCCGTCTGGAGGATGCTTTCCCAGGCGAAAAATGTGCGCTTATATTCAAGCCCGAAGGCCCCCTGACTACTGCATATCTGTTGCGCGGAATGGATTTTTTTACTGATTTCTACGATGATCCGGTAACTTTCAAGCGGATGATGGATGCCATCATCGACAGCCTGATTGAATATCACCAGATGCTGGCTGACTTAAATGGCAAAAAACTGCCGGCGGGAAGCGCCAGAATTGCCGACGATGTCGCTGCGATGATCCCTGCATCATTGTGGCCGGAACTGGTCATCCCCTATTGGAGCCGGCTGTTCTCAGCGTTAACCGATGGCAAGGTGTCTGCGCATTGTGAGGGATTGCATCCCGAGCAGCTGCCTTTGCTGGAAGAACTCGGCCTTGAGTTTTACGATCCCTCGATTTCCCCGGCACTGACACCGGAGCTGGTATCTCAGCATTGCCGGATTCCATTTGCCTGGCTGCTCCCAGTGTTTCAGGTTCCTCAGATGAGCTGTGACCAGGTGCGTCAGTTCGTCCTGCGTGCTGCTGCCGCTGGAGCCTCATATCTTTTCTACAATATCAGCAGCCTGCCCACCTTGCAGCAGCCGGAAAAAGCCCTCGCTTTTGTCGAGGCCGCCAATCAAGTCAAGGAACATCTGGCCGCTGGCGGAACACGGCAGGCTCTGCCACAGGAATAAATAGCCTCCGTCCAAAAAGTAATGCAGGCCTTCTGATATTTCGCCCTGCCAGGTACCGTTTCTGCTACGTTTTTCAAGACAGCATCAGGTTGTCGATGAAATGATCCTCGAAAGCGGGCAAGGAATTGAGGTGGATTTCCTGGGGACTCTCAATATATTTTTCCAGGGTGGCGGTGAAATCCGGCTGGCAGGCCAGATGGGCCGCGCCAGCCAGGCTGGTGTTGCCGGCGATGCAGTATTCGCGACCGGCAGGAAGCATACCGATCGCGATCGCGTTGTTCAGATTGAGATATTGGGCAAAACCACCAGCCAGAAAAATTTTGCCAGCCTGGCTCTGACAATGCTCTTCGAGGGCCAGGATGCCGCTTGCGACTGCCGCTTTTGCCTTGAGCAGCTGGGCAATGTCCCGTTCATGCAGGAAAACTTCCGGTGCCAAGGCAACGGTTTCGCGTTGCGGCTGCAGACGCCCGAATTCATTCAGATGGCCAGCCTGCCGCTCAACTGCCAGGAAATCAAGCATGCCAGAACCACAAATCCCCTTAGGGTCAGTATCGCCGATCACTGAGAATTTGTCCTTGCCGAAGTAATGCTCAATGGCACCATCGACGGCGCGCATGCCGCAGTGGATTCCGGCACCCTCGAAAGCCGGTCCGGCTGCGGCTGCGGCACAAACCAGGCCCTGTGGAGCATGGAAGATGATTTCGCAATTGGTGCCGATATCGACGAGCATTTCGCCGGGAGCGAGGCGGAGTTCGGCCAGGCCGGCAGTCAGATCGCCGCCAATGTAGGCGGAGATAGCCGGTACGGTATAGAGCGGTGCCTCGGCTTTAAGTCCCAATTCCGAGGCTTTTCGTACCGGGAAAACACGCAATGGCGGGATGAAAGGGATTTTTCCCAGCGGGCTTGGATCGATACCGTGCAGAATCGTGCTCATCACCGTATTGCCGGCAATGGCAATGCGGGAGACATTCTCGGCTTCAAGTTCAGCAAGCAGTTCATTGATTGATGCGACTGCAGCCCGCTGCAGTTCAACCAGGCTTTCTGCAGAACCCTCTGCGTGCGAGATGCGGGCAATGATATTGTCGCCAAAGCGGTTCTGGGCATTGTAACAACTCGCCCGCTTCAGAATCCGACCCTGATGAATTTTCACTGCGGCAATCGTTGTGGTGCCCAGATCAATGGCAATCACCGGCTCAGCGCATTCCGGCAAGCTGCCAAACGCCCAGTCCGATGACATTTTACCATTGCGCTGCTGCAGGGAAATCTCCGGAATGGCAATCTCGCCGGAGTCACTGAGCAAGCGCACCTGGCAGGCTTTTGCCTGAATCGGAACGGGCAGCTCCTGGCCGTCGCACTCCCAGCGCCCATTTAGCAGCTTGATCAGACAGCGCCCGCAGGTGCCCTTGCCGCCACAACGCAAATCCAGCGGAAAACCATGCCTCGCTAAAACTTCCGGCAGGGGTTCCGCAGAGCGCAAAATAGTCAGGCGATGAATTGTTTTGTCCGGCATGAGTTTCAACGCTTGGCAAGTTCTGCCAGGGCAAGAATATTTACCGCCGGGGTATCCGGGGTGATTTCACAACCGCCTGACAGAATCAGCTTTCCAGGTGCCTGAGCCAAGGCTTTTCTGGCGGCGGCTTTGATCTGGTCTGGTTGCATATTCTGGATAATAGCGACCGGATCGAGGTTGCCGCAAAGCTTCTGATGCGGAGCCAGCAGCGGCACGTAAGGGGTCATGTCGGTTACCAGGTGATCGATATCAACGATGTCAGCACCGGTAGCAATCATATCCGGCAAAATGGCTGTGGTATTGCCGCAGATATGCAGTTTGGCAATGGCACCGAGACAGTGAATATGGTCCACCAGTTTCTTTTCCCAGGCAAAAGCAAATTCCCGGTAAAATTCCAGGCCGCATTGTGAGCAGGCCGCATCCCCGATGCCGATGCAGTGTGCCCCTGCCTGAATTTGTTTTTCAATAAAAAGCATTGCCAGATGCATCGTCTTGTCAATGATTCCATGTACTTTTTCCGGCTGGTCATAAAGATCGAGGAAAGCATCGCCCATGCCCCGCAGATCGCAGTATTCGGCCAGCGGTCCTTCGACCCAACCGCAAATCAAAAGGGGCTCGGGATTGTGACGGCTGAACAATGCGATCTGCTCAATCCGGGCGGCAATCCGTGGACTGGCCAGGAATTCCTCCGGCGCACATTCCGGAAATGCATCAAGGTCCGCCAGGGCGTGTCCGGATTCCTGGGGCAGACCGTCTTCGGGATAATGGATTTTAGCGCCGAATACTTCGCTTTCAGCATAGGGGTCGCTCATCACATTGACCCAGTCCGAAGAAAAGGCCTTGGCGGTCTTCCAGTTTGCTCGGCAATGGGCTTCAACGTCAAGGCAGAATTCCCGGTAGGGTACTTTGCCGAAACGTGCGGCGTAGCGCATGAAGATCGGCATAAAAGGAATAGCTTCCGGGCGGGTCCCGTTGAGAAACTCCAAGATCAAAGGCTGCTTCGCCATTCAGTAAGTTCCCAGTTTCAGGCCGGTTTCCTTGAAATAGAGGTAGGTTTCATATTCCGTGGATTCCGGGATTGAGTGATCGGAATGCATAATAAAACCGCGATTTTTTTTGACAATGGGGATTTTGCTTTCCAGCTCCCGCGTTATTCCGGGCAGATCATTGTTGGCTATCGGACGCGCATCCAAACCGCCGATCAAAGCAATTTTTTCGCCGAACTGCTTGTCAATGCGCAACAGGTCCATACCGGCTTTGATTTCGATGGCTTGCAATGCGTCAATTCCGGCTTCCACCATATATGGCAGCAATGGTTCGATAAAACCGCAGGAGTGCATAATCACCGGCAATCCCAGTGAATGCGCATAGTCGATGGTTTTCCGATGTGCCGGCATAATCAGCTCACGGTACATATCCGGCGACATAAATGGACGTCCCCGGAAACCCATGTCATCCCAATACCAGATTCCGTCTGGTGGACCTTCTGCCGCAAAGAGCTCCTGCTGCAACTGCAGGATCAGCTCCGAATAGGTATTTACCATATCCTCTATCCATTCCGGATCAAGCGCCATGCCCAACAGCATGTTTTCATGGCCGCAGATAGGGTGCATCAGCTCAAAGACATTGACTCCGACCCAGCAGAAAAAAAGTCCTTTTTCGGCGGCTCTTTGCCGGGCTTTCCGGTAGGCCTCCCGGTTCAGGCGGGTTGCCGTATCCGCAGTCAGAAAGGGCTTGGCAAGTTCAAGCCACTGTTTACGTTCTTTGATGGAAAAATCAACGTGCTCCGGGGTAGTGTCATGCTTTTTGTGCCGGCGAAGCGTAGCGCCATTGCCATCAAGCAGGGTGACTGTATCCTCATCTTCGCTGATAACCTGATCCTGGGCCTGGGGATGAATCCGCATATTGCAGGGTTCGCAGAGAAGCATATCCAGCCCAAAATGCTCGACAGGACAGGCATTGGGAGGCACTTTGCCCTGATTTTCCCAGTTGCGCATCGTGTATTGCCAGAAAGCTTCAAAGACGCCGATGCGATCTACGGGGAGGTGCTTGAGCTGGCGCGAAATTCGTTCTTTGCCGGTTAATTCAGACATGATAAATATTCCCTCCGGTAAAATTGATTCTGACCAAGACCAGTTGCCAACTGGTCTTTACCCTGTTGCTATTCTTTATACCGCTATGCTTCTTGGAAGAGTTTATCGACGATCTTGACTGCGCCGTTGGCATCTTCGCCGTAGCCATCGGCGCCGATTTCGTCGGCGTAGTCCTGGGTTACGGGAGCACCGCCGATGATAATTTTTACTTTTCTGCCTTTAAAGTGTTCCACCACTTCTTTCATATAAGGCATGGTAGTAGTTAAAAGACTGCTGCAGGCGAGGATGCTGGCACCCTGGGCAACAGCTTCTTCAAATTTTCCTATATCGCAGTTTACCCCAAGGTCAAGCACATCGTATCCGGCCCCTTTGAGCATGATTGCCACCAGGTTTTTGCCAATGTCATGCAAATCCCCTTTAACTGTGCCTACAGCTACTTTTCCCAAAGTTTTGCGACCTGAAGCGGCTATCAGGGGTTCAAGCAGGGTAAGCCCGGCCTGCATCGCACGGGCAGCGATCAGAAGTTCCGGCACATAAGCTTCATTGCGGCTGAAACGTTCGCCTATTTCGCGCATGGCCGGGATCATGCCCCGATCAAGGATGGCATTGATATCCTCTTGGTTGTCAATCGCCTGCTGAACAATGTCCTTGACATCATTGCGATTGCCTTTCAGCACTGCAGCTTGAAGCGCGGCAAAGTCAGTCATGGTCTTCCTCCTGGTTCTTGGTTCTTATTGTAAGTTTTCAAGGCATTTAGAAAGGCCTGGATGTTTTTCATCGGTACTGCCGGGGGCAGATCGCAGCCGCTGGACAAAATATAGTTCTTGTAAGATGCCGTTTTTTCCAGCAGCCGCAAGGTTTTTGCATAGACCTGGTCAGCAGTCATATTCTTGAGCACGTTGACCGGATCAAGATTGCCCAGCAGCAGAATATGCTCCGGAACCTGGGGCAGAATATCACAGATGTCCACAGCATTTCCGACATGGAGTGCGTCTGCCCCGGTGGCAAGCAATGTATTCACCTGTTTTTCCACTTGACCGCAGTTATGCAGGATAACCATAAAGGAATCATCCTGAACCGCTTTGACGATTTCTTCCATATATTTTGCAGAGAATTCCTGGCACATCTCCGGTGACAACAAGCCGGCTGCAGGTTCAGCGACCATAATTCCGGCTACGCCGGCATCCTTGATCGCCTTGGCATATTCTTTGAGGAAAGAGGTTGTTTTGCTCAGCAGTTCATGAGCCAGGTCCGGCTCAGAAGCAGCCAGCAGCATCATTTCAGTCATATCCGCCAAGCGCCCGGCAAGGGAGTATGGACCAATCATTCCGCCAAAAGTAGGCCGCTCAAGGTTTTCGGCACAAAGCCGGGCGCAACGGAGTGCTTCTGCTGTGCGTTTGGTTCCAACTTTCGGTTCCTGCAATGCCTGAATCGCAGAGGTATCGCTGAGCAGCACCTCGACAACATCTGGATTTTCATGACCGGAAAAGGCAATCTTGCTTCCGAAAGCTTCCGCCTCAATGGAAAGGTCCATGAATGTCACCTGGGCAGCAACCGGAGCTGCTTCGCTGAGTGCCTTGATGCAGCGAAATTGCAATTCACCGTCCCGGAAAACATCCTGCGGCTTGGCACCAAGCAGCTCTGCCCCCGGTATTGCCATGATCGGGACAGCTTTGCGGCCGCGTTCAGTCAGAATCGACCGCATAAAGGCATGCTTGTCAAACATCACCCGCATCCTCTTTTTTGAGATTTTCTGAAAAAGATAATAACTGGAGCTATTACGCTTTCTCTTTATTATATCTGTTATTGGCTAAGTTTCTTCCTTGTAAACGGCATTTTTTTGCTCTATATTATCATTATTTAATCGCATGGCGACGATTGCGCAAAAAGAGGATAATTCAGCAGTAATGAATGATATAACCCGGCAAAAGACAGATGGTTGGCTGGACCCGGTGGTTCAGTCCCGCATCACATGCAATGAAATCACTTGGGTAAATGGCAAGGAATTCCGTTCTATTCAGGCCGGGGGTGATTTATATTTTCATCAGGTTCCGCGTTGTGGAACGCTGCCGCACTGCCATGACTTTGCGGAAATTATCCTGATTAACACCGGCGGAGTGGTCCATAAAGTGAATAGTGACTGCCAGAAATTGGTTGCAGGCAGTCTTGTTTTCATGCGTCCTGATGATGTTCACGCATTTCTGCCCGATGAATCCTTCGCTAAAGTCGAGATAGTGGTGCTCGATTTTGATCTGGACTTGTTTTTGAGTTTGAGTATATATCTCGAAAACGACGCCTTTTTGCAGCAGTTGACCGCACCTGTTCTGCCGCCGATGTTCAAGCTGGACCCGACTTCGGCAGGATCACTCTACACTCGCCTGCTGAAACTGAATTCGCCCGCCATTTCTCCAGTACTGAGGAAAATAAAGATCAAAATTCTGCTTGGAGAACTCTTTGCCCGCTTTTTTATTGACGAAATCAACCTGTTGAGCGAATCGCAAGTGCCGGACTGGTTGGAAAATCTTTGCACAGTAATGCGGCAGGAAGAAAATTTCACCGGTGGCATCGAAAGGATGCAAAAGCTTGCCTATTGCACTCCGGGACATCTGTGCAAGTGCTTTCAAAAATATCTGCGGCGGACACCGACTGACTTTATCAATGAGCTGCGGCTGAATCAGGCTGCAAGGCTTCTGGCAGATTCACAAAAGCAAATCCTGGAAATTGCCGAAGAACTGAGATTTGAGAGTCTGAGCTGGTTCTACAATATCTTCAAAAAATATTATGGGCTGTCCCCAGCCGCATACCGCAAACTGCATGCCGGTAAACGCACAGTATGATTTTGCTATTTTTTGGAGTCGCCCCTCTGGCCGCATCCATTCCGGCAAACACAGCTTGCCGAAATGATGCGGCAGCAGGGTGCTTCAGGGCTGCTTGAAGCGCATAATCGCCTCTGCCAGACGCCGGCGCTGGAGATCGAATTCCTCCAGCTCCCACCAGGACTTTTCGTGGATGTCCAGGACGTTTCCAAAGCGCTCCTTGTAATCCGTCAGCCCAGAAGGCAGCTTGCTGTGGATTTCAGCGAGCAGCTGCCGGCCTGCGGCGACGGCTTCGGTCTGGTCTGCATACTTCCGGCAGAGTTCTTCCAGCAGGCGCAAATAGCGATAGTCGTCGATACCCTCGCGGATCGACTCCCACTGCAGGGTCGAGATGATTTGGCCGTCTTGCATGAAGACCGTGACATGATCGCTATTTTCTCCATCAAAATCGTTGAACATATCCCCACGAGGATTCAGATATGCCCAATAGAACTGACCCCGGGCACCGGTGCGATAATGGAAGAACCCGGCCTTGAACCGTACCACATCGGGATACTCGCGGGCTCCATTGCTGTACCACCAGAACTCCTTTCCCGGCAGGGCTGCGCATTCGGCCAGGATGCGGTCAGGCTGGAAAGTATCATAATTGACCGTATAGCAGCGCACATCCAGGCTGTTGGCAATAGCGTTGACATCATTCTGGCTCACTGTCGAATAGGTGCGCAGACCCGGCACGCTTTTCAGCTCATTGTAAATCTTGACCGCCCGATCCAGGCGCTCCTTTCCGCCACAGAAAGGCTCATCGACTGCGTAAAAGAGCAGTTCCCGCCACTGGTTGCGTTTAACTATCGCAAAAAGTTCCGCTGCCCGCTCCGCAGTGATACTGCCGCCGCAGGTATATGGCAACGGATGCTGCGGGAAACCGGCGCTGTCCAGGGCCGCATTCACTCGGCGCAGATAATCTTCGTTCATAGGCTGCTTGCCGCTGTCATCATCAAGTATGACAGTTGACATATTGTGCCGCCGCATATCCTGCAGAGTGGCCTGCAGGATATGCTCGGGTAAGGCAAACAGATTGCTGTGGGGATTGCCGTAGTACATCCCAAAGCAGCCGTAATCGGAAGATTCCGGCAGTATGAACGGATAAACTTCAAGTTCGAGCGGTATGCTCCGGGTTGGCTTGCCGGCGGCAGAGAGGCGCAAGGTTGCCTGACAGTGCCCGGCGCGGGCAGCAGCCGGCACCTCCGCCAGAATATAGAATTGCAGCGATTCGCCTTGGCGGACATCGCTGTAGCGGCGCGGCTCAAGCACCTCTGGCACCACTGCCCAATCCAGGCGGGCCCCCTTGCGCCCCACCTTCTGCGGATGCTGCCGCACATGCAACAGCTGCACGGCACCGGGAAAATCGCCCTGCAGCGTCAGCTCGACCTGCTCCAAGTCCTCAAGGGCATAAATAGCCAGGGTGCCTGCGCGACTGCTGCCGCGAGCGGCTTCAAGGCGCAAGGCAGGCTGCCGCTGGGCTGCGGCCGGCGTAGTCTGGCGGTAAATGCGTTGCTGCAGAGACGGCATATAGGGGATATAACCATAACGGACATCCGCTTCATCGGGAGTTGGCGGCTCAGTATGGGTGGCTGGTGCCCGGTAGATATATTTTTTGGCTTTGCTCTCTGCAGTGCATTCCAGCATCAGGCGATTGACTGCAGCATCAAACTCCTGCCGCTCATCACGCGAGGCAACCAGCAGCGTATTCAGCAGCCATGGACCTTCCAGGGTGATTTCCAGGCCACCATCAGCAGTACTGAACAGAGCCGTATCCCAGGCAAAATCGCCGGGAGCGGTCTGGCTGAGGCGCATGCTCTTGCCCGCAAATCTCAGAGTGCATCCAGGGCCGGGGAAGAAGTAATCGCCGGAAAGCGCCAACAGCTGATAACGCCCCGGCGGCAGCGGAATCGACAAGGTACTATTCTGTTTGCCAGCTGCGAAAGCCGCACGACCGGGGCCAGGTTTCTGGCGGTCAGCAAAGGCGATGCCGCTGCTATCGCTGAAAGCCTCCGGCCCCAGCAGGTAAAAGCCCTCCGTTGAAGCGCTGCGCTCTCGGGCCAGGCTGTAAGCCTTGACCTTGCTGTCGGCCGGCGGTGGAGGCACGGCGCCAACAGCTTTTTTTCCCGTTTCCGGGAGATAAATCGCCTGCATTTCCGCCACCCGGGCAGCAGGATCAGATACAGTCAGGCGCAGCTGTTCTACTTCGATATCGGGGAAATCGAATGTACTGACCGTAAAATCCGGCTCTGTAATGCTGTAATACTGCGGATCATCAGGGGTTATATTTGCAATCAACTGCTCAAATTCCCGGATACGGTTCCTGTATCCCGCCAATTCCGCCAGCTGCACCCAGGCACCGCCGCTATAAGCCTCAAGGATACAACTGTTCAGCATGTGATCAATACTGTAAGTCACATGATAAATCACAACCTGGTTGATCTTCACCGGCTGGTCGTAATGGAAAGTCAGCGTATGCGGCGGTTTGGCACCGCGTTCGGTACACCAGTAGGCATGGCGGGTTCGGCCATGCGTCTTTCCATCAGCCGCTTTCCCCGCCGGAGTATCATAAAACTCGGTGCTGGCGCTGACCCGGCTGGGAGGAAATACCTCGGCGCAGAGAAACGGCACCGCTGCCAGCAAGGCAAATGCAAAGGTTGTAATTTTCACCGTAAACTCCTATATCCCCAACCACCAGACGTTGGTATTACGATCCTGCGAAATCTGCCACTTGAGGATCAACTCGACATGGCCGTCATAATAAGCTGTGGTCATGCGATTCTCATGCGCACCGAACAGTACATCAAAACCAGTGGTCAAAAAAGTGGTGCTTTGATGATTTTCCCCGAACAAGGCGCATTGGCCGGGATATTTGAGGTGATTCAGGTTGACCGACTCGCAGGCTTTTTGCAATTTAGCCACCCAGTAAACATTGTAGGC
>JAAZIZ010000232.1 GCA_012800565.1 Lentisphaerota bacterium | reverse complement strand
CCGGGCTCTACGGAGTGGAACAAGACAGCAGCGGGGCAAAACAGTTCGCGACCCGCGATCTGTCCAGCGGCTGGTTCGGAGCCCTGGATGGCGATCTGGGGCTGGCAGTGATCGCGCCTTTTGAGTTGCTCAAGGAGGTCTATTTCTGGGGCGGGAACCCATATAATGGTACTGTCGAATGCAAACTGGGGGTGTACCCCATTAAGGCCGGTGAAGCGCTGGCATTCCGGCTGGCGCTCTGTCCCTTTAATGGCATCGGTGTCCCCAGCAAAGTCAATGAATTGATGGCCGGCAGCCTGGGCTTGGAACCGGAGTACGCTGCCGCACCGGAAAAACTGACCTTGAAGCTGCGTTTCTTCACCCCGGGCCAATACACCCTGCGTCTGTCCGAAGGACTATTGCAGGACGGGAAGGTTGAATTCAGCCCCGGCCGGACCGAAGCGCTGCCCGTGGGCAACTCCGCCAGCCTCGACTACACCTTGCAGGCTAAAGCCGGCACGGTGGTGGTCAAGGCCGAAGTCCTCGCCGGTGATCAGGTCGTCTTCGCCATGGAAGGCAGCAGCGCCCTGGGCAAAAGCAGCGGCAATTACAAACTGACTCCCGATGGAGAGCAGAAGCCTGATGCCTCGGCCGCCCAGGACAAGCCGGACCTGGACTTCCATTCCCTGGAGGTTCAGACCGAGCACTTCGATTGGGCCAAGCCTTATGCCGGCGGTCGCCCGAAAGTGCTGGCAATTAATGGCGTGTACGGCGGCATCCGGGATATGATCGAGATGGCTCAGCGCTTCGACTTCGAGCTGACCACCAACTACATTGCCGGCTTATGGCGCCTCAGCGGGCATGTGATGTCGCTGAATTACAACACCTGCCTGAATATCCTGGACAAGGTCTTGGACAATAAATTCGACGTGATTCTGATCTCACACGAGGTCTGGGACTTGTTCAGCAAAAGCCTGGCGGAAAAAATCCTGTCTAAGGTAGAGCAGGGCACCGGGCTGATCCTCTGCAGTCCGGGGAAGCTGCCTGAAGCATTGCAGCCGTACTTGTCCGCCCACCCGAAAAAGCAGTCTTGCCGGGGGCAGTGGTAGGCAGTCAGCGAGCATCCGCTGCTTTCTGGCCTGCCTTTCGCAGCTCTTCCTCCGACCCGGGCCAGATGTTATCAGACCAGCGGCGAGGTACTGGCCCACATTGACCAGTTTCCTTTGCTGTGCGCATTCAAATACGGTCAGGGTCAGGTCTATGCGCTGTCCTATCTGGTCAGCAAGCCTAATGTCCGCAGAGACGACACCTCTCTGCAGAGCTCATTTTTCCTGCCTCTATTGACCTACGACCCGCCAGAAGTGGAATACAAATACTACGAGTACCAGATGGCGCTGCTGGGGCGGCTGCTCTTTGCCGCTGCCGGCCGCAGCAGCAATGTCAGTGCCGGGAAGCTGACCGCTGCACCCGGAAACTGCCAAGTCGAACTGCAGGCTGTTCAGAACCAGACGGCGCAGCTGGAAATCACTCTCCGTGATAAATTCTCCCAGGTTGTTGCGACCAGGAATCAGGAGATCACACTGCAGAGCGGCAGCAATCAGACCACCTGCGAACTGCCGTTGCCTGTCTTGCAGGGGCTGCATTTCACCGACGTCAGGGTTATCGGCAAAAACGGCGTCGAATGGTGGGGCAGTGCAGTGTTCGACCATGCCGCTGCCGGGAAAATCCTGGATATCAGCCTTGAGCAGCGCATCTACCGCAAGGATGAGAATCTGTCCGGGACACTGACCTGCCAGGGCGCCGGCAGCCCCCAGGTCCGGCTGCTGGATACCTACGGCAATGAATTCGCGCGTGCCAGTGGTACGGAATTCACCTTGCCGCTGGCCGACTGCCGTACTCCGGTCTGCTGGCTGGAGGCGGACTTGCTTGCTCCAGATGGACAGCTGCTTGACCGGCAGCGGAGCCGGGTTGAACTCTATCAGAAACCTGACCGGCGCATCTTCAATATCGCGCAAGGCTGGCCTGGGGTCAGCGAAAAAGGGCAGCTGTTCCTGCTGGATGACTACCTGAAGCAGCTGAAACGCTTCGGCATCACCTGCACCAGCGGCTCCAGTTCTTCCCGTGACACCAAGGCGGCTGAGGATATCATCCGCAATCAAAATATCCTGTATCTGAGCGCCAATAACAATATCAGCGTGGGCGGGAAAAGGCCATACGATGTCAAGGTCAAACCGCAAAGCAAATTCGATTTGCTCCGCAGGCCTTGTCTCAGCGACCCGGAATTCCGCGCCCGCCTGGATAAAGAGGGCGGACAGCTGGGCGCGACTTGGCCCTACGGCGTGCTGACCGTCGCCGGACCCGATGAGGCAAATATGTTCTCTGAGTGGGACGGCTGCTTCTCTGAGCACTGCCAGAAAGAATTCCGGCGCTGGCTGCAGGAGCAGTACGGTGATCTTGAGGCTCTCAATCGCAGCTGGTGCAGCGATTTCAAAGCCTGGGACGAGGTGGTGGCAATGACTGCTGGCGAAGTCCGCTCCCGGCCCTCATTTGCGCCCTGGGTGGATCACCGCACTTTCAATGACTGGAATCGCGCCGAGGCTCACCGCCTGCTGGTCAACAGCATCTACCGCACTGACCCCGACCTGGCTTATTCGCTCTCCGGTACCTCAGAGACCAACCCGACCAACGCCTGGGATTTCTATCAGCTGATGCCACACCTGAAAGCACTGGCCAGCTATACCGGCGAGCAGACCATCCAGCATCGCTGCTTCTCCCCTCATAAGCTGCTGAATATGCCCTGGCTGGGGTATGACTCCGCCTACAGTCATTTGAATGCGTATATCCTGAATGTCCTGTTCCGCGGCGCTACCGGACTGAATATCTACGGTAACTTCAATATCACTCCGGATTACCGCTTCTCACCCCGCGGCGCAGATTTGATCCGAGCCCTGGACAATTACCGCAACGGCCCGGCCGAGGCCATTACGCGCAGCGACTGGTATGCGTATCCCATCGCTTTCCTCTATTCGCCGGCATCCATCAAAGTCGACTGGATGCTGAATCTGGCCGGTGTGCAGCGCAGTACCATCAACGGCTATAAGCTGCTGGTCGAGGATGCCAGCCTGAATTATGATTACGTCGCCTACGGGCAGCTTGAGAACAGCGATATCCTGGACAACTACAAAATCCTGTTCCTGCCAACTGCCTCCGCAATGTCCGACCGCGAAATCGCCGCAGTGCAGAAATTCGTGCAGCAAGGCGGGATTTTGGTCGCCGATATGCAATGCGCCAGCTTTGACCAGCACGGTAAACCGCGGACTGCTCCGGGCCTGCAGGAAGTATTCGGGCTGACCGGCAGTGCTGAGTTGCAGGCCATCAAAGGCATTCTGAGGGGGGCGCCCGAAACCGTCAACAACCTGAGCCTGAATGGACTGCAGCTTGATGTCAAGCATGTCGAGACAGGCCTGACTGCCACTACTGCCAAGAGTCTGGCCACAGTTGAATTTGAGGGCCGCAGCCAACCGGCTGTTTTCGTCAATGAGTACGGCAAAGGGCTGGCGGTCTATCTGGCGGCTTCCGCGGCAGTGACCATAGGAGACTGGCAGGAAATGCGTTACGCCCGCAACAACGCTGCCAATATGCAGCTCTGCAATGAGTTCTTTGCTGCCCTTAACCGGCGGGTCGGAATCAGTGCCCTGGCCAAAGCCCCGGACCTGCCCGCGACCACCCTGCTGCTGCGCCAGCAGAAGAGTGCTTGTTTCCTGGGCCTGGTGCGCAATGCCGGGCAGACCGCGAATATGGACCCCGAACCGAAGGAACACAATATTTATCTGCGAGACAATTGGCACATCTATGACTTGCTGAAAGGGAAATACCTCACTTACGGCAAAGAATTCAAGTATGTTTTCGCCCCTGATACCCAGAGCGCTTTCGTACTGCTGCCGTACAAGCCTGAAAAGCTGAGCGCAAAAGTCAGCGGCCGTGATCGCCGCTGGCAAGTCGAATTCCTGCTCCACGGACAGGCCTCCGCGTGGGCCGACCATCTGCTGCGCCTGGAAGTCTTCGACCCTGCCGGAGAAAT
>JAAZIZ010000231.1 GCA_012800565.1 Lentisphaerota bacterium | reverse complement strand
CCTGGCGGCAGGGGCTGTCCATCCGCGCCAATAATCTCCACGATGGCCAGGTCGGCGGGCGGATGTCCGCCGCAGCGTTGCTGGCATTCGGTGAAGCTGGTGGCCATTTCCGAAGAGGCGTAGGTGGAGAACACCGCTCCGGGCCAGAATGTCTCCAGGATTTTTCCAAGCGGGGTCAATTGCATTTCCCGGTTGCGCAGGGGTTCACCGATGCAGATCACCTGTCTGATGGCGCTGCTGTCAATACCCGAGTTATGCAGGTGCTGCCCGAGTTTGGCCAGGAACGACGGTACCCCGACGATGCCGGTGATGCCGCCATCACGGATAATTTCGGTGTGGCTCTCCAGGCTGTTCAGGCCGTTTCTGACTGCCGTGGCACCGACTTTAAGCACTCCCATGTAATAGGCCAGGCCGGCAATAAAGCAGCGGTCGATGGTGCAGGTCAGCAGGATGTTATCGGAGGGTTTCATGCCGGCGGCCAGGAAACCCAGGGCGTCATTGTAGGCCAGGCGGTCGAGGTCCTGTCTGGTATAGGTGATGCGGCAGGGGCGTCCGGTGGTGCCGCTGGTGAAGCAAAGGTCGGCGATTTCAGTGTCAGGCACGGCGGTGAAATCGTGGTTGTGCTGCGCCAGGTCATTCTTTGCGGTCAAGGGCAGGCTTGGGAGGTCCTCAAGTCGGAACCTTTGCTCCGGTAGGTCTGCCAGGATACGCCGGTAGTACGGTGATTGTTTGCGGCAATAGGCGAGGTGTTCATTCAGCAGCCGCTGCTGCTCTCGCCGGATGGTCTCGTCATCCTGAAAAGACAGGTCATCTTCAATTCTGAATTTCTGCATTGTCTAATTCCCGGTCCATACTTTCGGTTTCCTGCCGGATCAATTTGTGGACGTGCATTTTCACACCAAAAGCAGTGGGGTAGCTGGCGGCCTCGGCGGGAGAGATTGCGGGGAGGAGGCGCATCATGATGGTGTTGTTTTTCTGGAACCGGAATTGCCGGGTGGGCAATCCTTCATTGCCGACGATGCAGCAGGGATAAATCGGCAGCTGCAGTTCCCGGGCCAGATGGAAAATCCCGCTGCGGAATTTATTCATGACTCTCCCTCCGGACCTGGTTCCCTCCGGAAAAGACACCACCGAGACTCCGCGGGAAGTCAAGTCTTTGATGGTCGTCCTGAAAGTTTCGTAATCGGTCTGAGTGGCATCAATGTATTCCCCCAGTCTGGCGAAGTATCCGTAGAATTTCAGGCGCATGGGCCAGCCGTTGACGATCTGTATCACTTCTTTTCCCAGCACCGAGACGAGAAAAGGGTCTGAGGCCGAGCGGTGGTTGCACACATAAATGCCGGGGCGCTGGTTGTCTCCACAGCGGTTTTCGAAGCGGACCCTGATAAAGGGCCGGATGGCGATGTAAACAATAGTCTGTCCATAATACAAAATGATCTGGCGGATAATGTGCCCGCGGGTACGAGCCGGCAAAAACAGTGACAGGATATAGGGTATACCGGCAGTCAGGCAGTATAAAATCGTGGCCAGGACGATGGAGAGATATATAAGGATGGTTCGCGCCATGCGGGGTCAATCAATCGCTGAGTTTTGCCTTGATGTCAGGGTTTTCTGCCACTAACTTCTCGCACAGGTCGTAGACGTCCTGCAGGGTGCGGATGGCAAGCACGTCTTTGTTGTCACGCAAGGATATCCCGAATTGGCGCTGCAGACCAGTGACCAAGTCCACGATATCCAGGCTGTCCAAGGCAAAATCCTCAAAAATGCGTTTTTCCGGGGTTAGTTCAGCAGGTTCGAGCTCGAATTGCTCCACAAATATTTGATTGATTTTGGCGATCAGCTTTTCCCGAATCATTTCCAGTCCTTTAGTAGAAGATATTCCGCCGGCAGGGGTTGGGTTCAGGCTGGTGTTTTTAAGACCAGCGAGGCATTGACTCCACCGAAAGCAATGCAGTTCTTCAACACCGTTTTGATTTGGCGCTGTACAGGCGCAAGGGGCAGATTCAACCCGGCGCAGTCGTCGGCGATCTGCTCCAGATTTCCGGTGGGGAGAATCACCCCGTGCCTGATCATCTCCAGCACTGCAGCACTCTCAAGTGCCCCCGAGGCTCCCAAGGTATGCCCGAGATGGCCTTTGCAGCTGGAAACCGGCACCCGGTCGGCAAAAATTGCCCGGATGGCTGCGGCCTCCTCCCGGTCTCCGGCCACTGTGCTGGTGGCATGGGCGCTGATGTAATCCACCTCTTCAGGCGACATCTGCGCATCATCCAGAGCCAGGCGCATGCAAGACTCAATGGAAGAGCTGTCAGACTGGCTGATCTGCGAACCGGTGCAGTTGGTGGCATAGCCGGCAATCTCCGCCAGGATGGGTGCATTGCGCCGCCGCGCATACTCGTATTCTTCCAGCACCATAATGCCGGCGCCTTCGCCGCAGACCAGTCCGCAGCGCCGGGCATCGAAAGGCCGCGACTGTTCCTGGGGCGTCAGCTCACGGCTGTCTGCCAGGGCGTACAGATGGCGGAAGGAACTGACCACGATGGGCGTTACTTCGTCAGAGCCGCCAGACAGAAAAACCTCCTGCCTGCCTGCCAGAATCTGTTCATAGGCCAGTCCGATAGACTGCAGAGAGGAAGCACAGGCGGAGCAGGGCGACAGCTGCACCCCGTTGATGCCCAAAAAATTAGCCACATTGAAAGCGGATGAATGCGAGACAATGCGGAAAAACTGGCAGGACGACAACTCATTGAAGCGTTTTTCAATAACCGCCTTGGTTGATTCATAGACTTCTGATGAGCTGCCAAGGGTGGAGCTGATAACGCATCCGGTCCGTCCACCGGAGAGTTCGGCCGCAGATAAGCCACTTTGGGCGACTGCGGTCTGGGCCGCCAGGGTTGCGAACAAGGCTGCATTGCCCATCGAACGGCGGTAGTGCCGTTTGATGCTTTTGCTCATTTCCGGGGGCAGTTCAACGGGTGCGGCAGTCACATAGTCAGGACCTACGGGAATCTGCCCCTGCCATTCCGGCATGGCGCGGACAGCACTTCGCCCATCCAGCAAAGACTGATATAATGCATTTGCTGAGAATCCCAGTGCACTGATGATGCCAGTTCCGGTGATAACAACTCTTCTTTTGTTCATGCGCAAAAATCAGTCAGTGAGGGGCGGAAATGATTCAGCCGCCTGCGGGGGGGGTAAACAGAGATGCCGGCAAAAAACGCGGTACTGTCTATACTTTGGAGTCTTAAAACAAAACTCATAAAATAATATCAGTTATATTATATTCAAGTATTTTGAGCATAAAAAGCATCGCTGTGTTGCCAAGCAACTGCCTGATGCTAAAGTATCCATGTATACCAGGGGCTAGTTTCCCAGATGGTGCAAAAGGCAAAAGGGTAAATCATGAACAAGTGCAAGAAAGTGTTGGTACTGGGGGCCACGGGGGCAATGGGGCAGTACTTGGTGCCGTTGCTGGCGGAACAGGGTTGCCAGGTTGATGCAGTGGCTCTGGACCAGTGTGAGGGTGCGCCTCCCGGGGTCCGCTACCTGCAGGCTGATGCCAAGGCAACAGAAAGCCTGCTGCCGCTGTTGAGCAACGGCTATGACGGAATAGTCGATTTCCTGATTTACCGCAGCTCAGAGCTGCCATACTTTCTGCCGTTGCTGCTTGATAATACGGAACATTATATCTACCTCTCCAGCTACCGGGTCTACGACAATCTCGAACATCCGGTCAAGGAGACCTCCCCCAGATTGATTGATGCTGCTGACAAAATTCTTCTTCGCAATTCGGACGACTACTGCATCTATAAGGCCCGGGGCGAGAATATACTGTACGGCCTGGAGCAGCGGAACTGGACGGTGGTGCGTCCCGCAATCACTTACTCCCGTCTGCGCTACCAGCTGGTGACCCTGGAGGGGAAAGATACTCTGGGACGAGCCAGAGCTGGCAAAAAAGTTGTTTTGCCGGAGCAGGCCCGGGAGGTCCGGGCCACTATGAGCTGGGCCGGGGATGTGGCAGCGATGATAGCCGGGCTGCTCTTCAACCACCAGGCTTTGGGGGAGACGTATACTGTCGCCACTGCCGAATATCATACCTGGGGAGAAATCGCCGGGTATTACCACGATCTCTGCGGGCTGGAGGCGGTCTGGGTTGACAAGGAGGAATATCTCCGCATAATTGACCCGGATGCCTACAATCTGGCACCGCGCTGGCAACTGGAGTATGACCGGTTGTTTGAGCGGGTGATGGACAATACGAAGATTCTGGCCGCCACGGGCCTGCACCAGTCCGGGCTGATGCCGCTTTATCAGGGTCTGAAGCAGGAAATAGAGCGCTGCCCGAGAGACTTGGTCTGGCCGGTCAATACCCGCATGGATGCCTTCCTTAATTATCTGCTCTGATAATTTTGCAGGAGAAGAAACGACGCCGTTGCCGGAGCACTGCCGCGCATGGTCTGCAGACCAGAACCGTAGCTGCGGCTGACGTTAATTTCGGTCTGTTATTGGCATTTACCCACCGGGTACAATATATTATGCTCAAGAACGGGTTAAAATACATTGCTTGATTACTTGTTGCTTAATTTATTGTAAGCTATGCAAGTGGATAAGAAATTGTAAAACCCGGACTTGGCCGTAAAGACAGGTCTTTTTTCCCAAGTATGCATACAGTTGCCAAACCCAAACAAAAGGAGAAACTATGGAAATGTGGGAAAAAATTTGGGGTATGATTGTCAGCAGCAATATTCTGCGTTTAATCTGGGCTCTGCTTATCCTGGTGGTTGGCTGGCTGCTGGCGATGCTGGCTTCCAGTCGGGCCGCACAAGTGTTGCAGAAGTTCGGTTTGGGACGCAAACTGGGTGAATGTCTGCCGGACGGCGGCAGCCCCGGTGATAAAGTCGAAAAGATAATCGGCAAAGTGATTTTCTATCTGATTCTGCTCTTTGCCCTGCTGGGTGCGCTGGAAGTGCTGAATTTACGCCAGGCTGCCGGCCCGATACAGGGTTTTGTGGACAAGATTACCGTCTATTCGGTCAATATCATTGCCGCGGCGCTGTTGTCCTTTATTGCCTGGGTCGTAGCCTCGGTGCTGCGCTATTTCGCAGTCAAGGGCGCACAGACGCTGAAAATCGCCCAGTCGCTACAGTCTGCGGCGGATCAAAAAGGCGAGTCACTGGTTGGCACTTGCGGCAACGTGGTTTACTGGGTGACGCTGCTGTTCTTCGTGCCGGCCATTCTGCGCACCTTGAAAATTGAGGGTATCACCGCTCCGCTGGAGCAGATGTTCATCCAGATCATGAATTTCCTGCCGCTGCTGATCGCTGCCGCATTGATCCTCTTCCTGGGCTTGAAACTGGCGAGTATTGTCAAAAATGCTGTATCCGGGGCGCTTAGCGCCTTGCGTCTTGATGAACTCGGCGAAAAGGCCGGTTGCGGCAAGGTCCTCGGCAAGCTAAGCATCTCCAATCTGATCGGAGTAATCGCTTATGTGTTAGTCGCCATTCCGGTCTTGGCTGCGGCCTTGAATGCTTTGAAGATAGAGGCGCTCTCCAAGTCTGTCTCCGGTCTGCTGGACAGGCTGTTGCTGGCGACCGGGAATATCTTTGCCGCTGCGGTGGTGATTGTAGCTGCGGTTATCATCGGGGGCATAGTTGCCGGACTGGTCAGCCAGCTGGCCGTGGCCGCCGGCTTCGATAATCTGATCAGCAAGATGGGGCTGACTGGCAAGACTGAAGATGCCGTCAAAGGCTCGACGGTGCTGGGCAAAATCACCCTGATCAGCATCATCCTGTTCGCCAGCGTGGCCGCAGCCACACTGCTGGGATTCACCGCCCTCGCGGAAATCATCCAGTCATTTATTGTCTTCGGCGGAAATATCCTGCTGGGAGTGGCGGTAATGCTGGTTGGACTGTATCTGGCTAATTTTGCCGCCGGACTGCTGAAAGGTCGCAATAGCGAATCCGCCTTGCCGGCATTGCTGGTCAAGAGCGCAGTCCTGATCTTCACCGGCGCTATCGCCTTGTCCACAATGGATATCGGCGGGAATATCGTGGAACTGGCGTTCGGGCTGCTGCTCGGCGCAGTCAGCGTCGCAACCGCATTGGCATTCGGTCTCGGGGGACGGGAATTCGCAGCCCGGAAACTCAATGACTGGAATGACAAATTGAGCAAGAAATAACGCTCGCGAGAAAGAGCCACGCGCCGGCCGCTGCAAAAACATGCATGCACGGCCGGCCAGTATCAAAGAATCAGAAATAGTTCGCACTAATATCTAAGCATAACCGTAAATGCCTTTGCGACGAAACAGTTCGCAAAGGCGTTTTT
>JAAZIZ010000230.1 GCA_012800565.1 Lentisphaerota bacterium | reverse complement strand
TCCGGTCTTTCCTGCCTGCTTACCGGGTCAGAACACTTTACACTTTAGACCATTACAATCGCAATTCCGATAGGCAACGAAAACTCTCTGATAAATGTAATCCCTTATCTCGGTTTTTCACTTTACAGCGAAACTTTTGTTAATGTGTGAGGTTTTCTCATCCTTTCTCCGAATCATCTACTTCAAATGATGTGCCATAATGCGGGCAGAACTTCGGTCTTGATCTTACGTCATACCGCCTGTCACATTTCGGGCATTTGAAGTCCATTGACTTTACGATTAGAAAGAAAGCGCCAAGAAAGCTGATTCCTCCAGAGAAAAGCAATAGAGTGATCGAAGTCGGCATGTAATAGCTGACAAGCAATATTAAAGCCATCGTGTATGCTGACCAACAGCCTAACATAATATAAAAGTTCCTGTAACGACGTTGTAATGAGTTTTTTTGTTCCATATACTTCCCTCTATACTATAAAGACTTTTTACCCGATAGAAAGACTTCGGCAACGCCGCTTTATGACGTTGCAAGGACATTGAATATTTCCCGAACCTGATCGAAATGGCCTTTACCTTTCAGGGTTACACATTGATACCCATCTCACCCAGGGCGGCAGCAATGGCAAAAAAAGCCCAAACGATACCATTTAGTACTGTTTGGGCTTTTTGCTTAAAAATGGCGGAGAGAGTGGGAGTCGAACCCACGGTGCAGTTGCCCACACGGCGGTTTTCAAGACCGCTGCCTTAAACCACTCAGCCATCTCTCCAGATTGTCTGATAAGCGATTTTGTAATGTAATATCCGAATGGCGAATAACAAGCCGGCTGGGGCATTTCTCTGTGCCTGCAGCGAAAAATCATCCGTATTGCTGCCGGAGCACGGTTCAGCGCTTTGGAAATGGCACGCCCTCCATAGTAAGTTGTCCTCCATACCATTCGATATACCAGGGTGCGGCGTTGCTTGGACAGGGGGCGGCCAGGAAATCCATCAATTCCCGGGCTGCTACATGTCCGTCCACGAAAGCGATATTGACATTGTCGAGATGCCGGTTGCAGCCTTCGGAGCGGCTGTCCCAATCCAGGTCCAGCTCCTCCATCAGATTCTTCCAGCAGTTTTTGCCGTAAATTACGCACTGGTCGCCGGAATCGAAGAGCAGATAGCCTTTGCTGGGAGCATCAATATGGCTGTGCAGGCGTCCGCGATTTCCTTGGGTGCCGTCATAATTCCAGCCGTAATTTCCGTCATAAAGGTGAAACCCTTCGACTGTCGCTTCCGGGCCGTCTTGCAGACTGGCCGGGCAGGCCAGCACCTCGACGCTCTGATAATAGGGATAGGTAATGCGGGTCCAGTTGGTACCCGGATGATCATAGACCCCGCCGCCGGTAATGTAGGGCATCAGGCGTTCGCGATGGTCGGAGGCATAAAGCATGAAAGCAACTCCCAGCTGTTTGAGATTGCCCACACAGCTGATCTGCCCGGCTTTAGCCCGGGCCTTGACTGAGACCGGCAACAGCATCGCAGACAGCACCGCGATTATGGCAATGACGGACAGCAGCTCGATCAGAGTAAAAAAGCGTCTGTATCTCTTCGGCATGGTGATTGCTCCTCTGTTTGGCACTGGTGGTTGCGCTGAAGACAAAATAACCGTTCTGGCGGCAGCTGACAGTACCTATTCTGAAATGCATAAAAACTCTTGGAAAGTCTATCCTTTTCGCAAAAGCGGACAGTGAATGACACTGTTCCGGTGCCCAGAATATCAGGTTTTTCCGGCTTAGGCGTTGAAAATACCAGCCGGGGGGATATTTTATATGCATTCAGCAGAGCAGTTCCAGTCAGCTGACCTAATACGGAGTGAGCAGCATGAAATGCAGCACCCTTATCTATATCAATCCCGATGATCCGCGTGTGTTTGTGTACAGGCACGCAAAATACAAATGGATGGGCGTGACCTTAAATTTTGCCCGGGGCAGGAGTTATGTCGAACTGGCGCTGATACTGCTGCCGATACTGCTTTGGCCGCTGGTGCTGAAGCTGAAAGGCCCGAGACTGCCTACGGCACTGCCCATGACAACCCTTACCTTTCTGCTGCTGTATTTTGTCTGGCTCTGTATCTACTGCTTCCGAGGTGCAGCGAAGGATTTGGCCAAATACCCGGGGCCGCTGTCCAAACGCTGATTCCGGCCGCATCCGGCAACGGCAGTTTATGTGCCCCCTCCCCCCCTGCCCCCTGCGCAGAAAGCCGGAAGATAAAATCCAGCATCCCCCCGGTTTTTCTGTTTTTCCACTTCAGGAGCATTGTCCGCAAATGCAAATATCTGTCTGGGATCACGCCCGATATGTCTGCGACCGTCAGCATCCATTCCCTGAGATGGCGGCGCAAATGCATCTGCTGGCCGAAGCCGGGGTGCGGAAATGCAATATTTATCTGCCGACAGTTGGCAATCTTGATGCTTATTTGAGGGCGGCTGCAGAAGTAAGTATGGCTGTAGAAGCGCGCATCCATCCCCAGGAAGCAATCGACCATCCGGTGCTGCGCACGATGCCGGAAACGCGCTGGCAGGAGATGGAGGCCAGGCACGGCATCCGCCTGGCGGCCCCCTGCCCTAACCATCCCAGTTTTGCCCCCGGGCTGGCAGCGGCGGTGGCGAGAGTTGCCGAGGGTTATGCTGGCCGGTTATGCGGCGTGCAGCTGGATTTCATCCGCAGCGCCAACAGCCTGCTGTCGCTCGATTATCCTTGTGAATGCGATGGGTGCCGTGCCTTACGGCGGAAATATTTCGGTTATGAGGTTCCCACTGAGGCGCAACGCGGTGAGCCGGCCTGCCGATACAAGGAATTGGCATGGCTCAATGCCAATGTCCGGGCAGCGGTGGTAGCGGTGCGCGAGGTGACAGCGCAATACGGCCTGGAACTCTCCATCGCCGCCCGCTCGAATTATCTGAACAGCCTGGACATACCGGTTCCGCCGGTCTGGGGGCTGGGGCCGGCGGTAACTGAGGGGCAGGATTGGGTGGAATGGGCTGAGGCCGGGCTGATGGATGCCGTCGTGACCATGAATTATCATACCCGGAGGGAATATTTCCGGCAGAATCTTGAAGACCACCTGCGTCTGTTGCAGGACAGCCGGGTGTGCTTCTGTTCCGGCATCGGGCTGTCAAGTTCAATGGGCGAACTCAGCCCCGGGCAGTTGCGCGAGCGCCTGCAGCTGTTGCGGGAAAAGGGGGTCACTGCGGCATATATCTTCAATAAGACGAATATCTACAGTCCGGAATGCCTGGCGGTGCTGCGGGAATTTGCGAGTTAAGGCAGCCTGAGACTGCCCCCTGCACGCAACCGGTTATGCCGGGCCGTTGCGCCAATGCAGCTCATCAAGCGCAGCAATGCGGGTCTTCATAAACGAGAACAGGTCTGCGACCTCCCGGATGTCCTCGGGGAGCGGGTCAGTAGACAGCAAGACAGCGGCCGAATCCTGGTCCTCGGGGGCGAAGCCGTGCATGCCCGGCAAGGGCTTGTCGCCCATGTCCGAGGGTACAATCTGCACACCGGGCGCAAGGAGAAAAATCTCGTCTCCGTAATTCGGCTGTCCACTGCCGGTTTCGATGCCGTAGCGTTGTTTTTCCTCCTGGCTCAGCCAGTGACCAGGGAAGTTCTGGGAGGTCACTCGGTTCATGATTATTTCTCGCGCTGCATCAGTCAGGAAATAGACTCTGAACATGGTAGCATCATAACAGGCGGCATAATCGACCCCAAAACGCAATCCCAGTTCCTCGACCGCTCCCTTGATATCGGCAGTGCCCCGCAACGGGGTCATGCCGTGATCGGAGATCACCGTCAAGGAGAAACTGTCGGCGTGTTCCTGGGCCAGCTGCAACAGATGCCTAAGCTGCTGTTCATAGAACTGCAGTTTTTCCTGGATTAGCTCCGGCTCACCGATTTTCTCGTGCAGCAGCGAATCCAGCCCGGCCAGATAAATGAAGAGGAAGTCTGCTTCTTCGGACTGGATGGCGGCGGCGGCGGCGGCGATATTTTCCTGCTCACTGGCCCGCCAGTCGGAGAGGTGGTACTTCAGCCTGGACTGCATCAGGGTATCCTGCAGGTTCGGCAGCGGCGAGAGTCCCTTAGGTGCGAAGATGTCCTGCTTTTCGCAATAATTCATCATCCCGATTCTGTCCAGCGGCATTTGATACAACTGGAAATAGCCGTCGTAACGGTAGAGGCGACGGATAATCCGGGACAGGATATTCCTGACCCGCCCGCGGTTCCAGAACGACCGCGGGCGCAGCAGCCAGTGCAGGTAGCGCAGCGCCTTGAAAGGTGAGTTTACCGGATCGTAATAGAACAGACAGAGATGGCCATGCTCATTGGGCCGGCAGCCGCTGAGGATGGTCGGCAATGCAGTGCAGGAATATCCGAACTGCATCTCAATACGCTGACGAAAAGGCAATTCCTGCTGCAGAAACGAGTGTTTTTGAGCGATCTCCCAGCCCAGGGCATCAATAAAAACAACGATTTCAATTTTCGGCAGCATAGGTTCTTCAGTTCTTCTGCGGGCTGCTGTCGGGGAACAGCAGTTTGGTCATATCCTGCGCCGCGGCCTGCAGTGCGGCTTCACCGTATTCCGGGGTTGCTTCGCGGCCGGCCCGGGCGTACCAGAGCGTTCCGTCAATGCGGTCCAGCTCCACGCTGTCGGGATAGATCGCCATGGTTTCGGAAGTCTCCAGTTTACCGGCGTGATCGCCCGGGAACATCTGTCTGCTGTCTTCACCGCAGCGCACCGGATGGATTTGGACCCAGGCGAAGGGGTTATTCTGGCCAGAGGAATACGAACTGAACTTCTCAGTTCCCCACCATCCTTCGCCGCTTTCTTTCTCCAGCCATTTGAAGATTGTCTGCCGGGCTGCAAAGCGGAAAGCCAAGTCGGTGGGCATGCCTTGAGCGAACTCCTCCGTCTGGTGAGCGATAAAAGCATGGATATTGCGGAACCCCACCCGCAGCAGGCTATGGAAGATATCCTCGGCCACCGGGATGAGTTTTTTTGCATCAACCTGCACTGTGCCATGCGCCTCCGGGGTCGCCACTGCCAGTGAGGCCGCACCGTAATAGAATGGCGGCAGCACCACCATCTGCTTGGCGTGGGTGCGTTCCACCCGCTTGATGACTTCTGTGCAGACGAATGCATCAACGCCCAGAGGCAGATGCTCGGCGTGGTATTCGAGCACTCCCAGCGGCAGCACCACCGGAAAGTTTTTTTCAATCGCTTCGCGCACTTGGTATGGCAGCATCTGTAAATAAAACATCTGTACTCCTGAATTTATGGCTGAAAAAGCTGCCGGCAGCAGCTGCCGGCAGACTATGAATACAGTAATTGATTTTTCTGCTGATGCAAGCCGGGAAAACGCTATTGGTACTGTTTATTCCCAGTTTGGGGAATGCGCCGGTGAAGCTGGGTAACAGGGGGGGAAAATCCGCTTCTTCCTTTGGTTCCCGCTTTCTTCCCCCGTTTTCAGCCTCTTTTTTGCTTTTCCCGGACAAGGAGTCCGGAGAACTGGCCGCCCGTGCTGAATGACACGTTGTGAAAATGCAAGGGGCGCTTCTGAGCCCGGCAGGGCTA
>JAAZIZ010000229.1 GCA_012800565.1 Lentisphaerota bacterium | reverse complement strand
TATTGATCTCATCCGTGCCGCCGCTGATAACCAGGTCACAAAGGCCTTGCCGGAGCCACAGCATCGCTATGCCGATGGCATCTGCCCCGGACGAACAGGCGTTGGAGACTGTCAGGGCAGGACCCTGTAAGTGGAATTCCTGGCGGATCCACTCGGCCGGATTGCCGGCGATGTAGTCCCGGAAAGGCTGGGCCGGTGGGGTGCTGCCACTGCGCAAGGTGGCATAGAAAGGGATATTGTTGAGCTGGCAGGCCACAGTGGTGCCGATGCAGACACCGACCCGCTGCCGGGCGAGGTCCCGGGCATTCAGACCCGCATCAGCCAGCGCTTCCTGCAATGCGCAGCGCAGCATCTGCAGGCTGAAACCACCTGGAATGCCGGGGTCAGGCACCAGGTCCGGTATTTCGAAGACCGGCAGCTGCAAAGATGTTTCCACCTTCCTGGGCAATGCCGGCAGCCGGGGATGCTGGGCATACAGCGCGGTCGCGGTCCGGGGGACATCCGGCCCGAGGGCGGAAATCATGCCTTTGCCGCTGACATAGACGTGGTTGTGGCGGTGCATAAGGTATCGTCCGGAGCGGGTTATTAATGATTCTGCTGATAGTTCTGCACGAAGTCGCTGAGCGTGGCAAAAGTAGTGAAGATTTCGCGTTTTTGGTCCACGGCGTTCTGCGGGATGCCGTATTCACGTTTCAGAGCGATGACAATTTCCACCGCATCAAGAGAATCCAGGCCGAGGCCGGTGCCGAACAGCGCCTCGTCATCCTTGATATCCTCGGGTTGCTTGTCCTCCAGCTGCAGCCAGCTGATCAGCTTCTGCTTGAATTCCTGTCTGAATTTAAGGGTCGCGTCATCCATTGTCAAGTCTCCTGGATAGATTGTTGTGCGGAAGAGGTATCGTAATGAAAAATCTGATATGGGAATGAGGAGGCAATTTTTTCCAGCTCCAGGGCATATTTTTTGACACTGGGCTCGAAACAGCTGCTTTTAGGCTTGACGGGCAAATCATAATCGATGTGAATTGGTTCGGCGAAATAGAAGTCGATGCTTCTGGCCATTCCTCGCATCAGAGTGAAGACCGGTACGATGGCACAACCGCAGCGGGCGGCCAGCAGCCAGGGCGAGAGCGGGATCATGATTGAGCCTCCCAGCAGCGGCATCCGGATGGCGCTCTCGCTTTCGCCGGCCTGCCGGTCGCCCATGATGCAGACGATTTCGCCGCGATTGATTGCGGCGACGCATTCCAGCAGCCCTCCGAACGGGCTGCGGTTGTCCACGAGCTTGAAATTCTGTCCTGAGAACATCCTGGCGACATTGGCATTGGTGTTGGCCTGAATGAGCAGATTCACCGGCCGCTGGTATGTATCCAGGTAAGTCAGGGCTGCTTGCCAGCAGCCGACATGGCTGATCAGCAGGATCAGCCCGCGGTCTTTCGTCAGCAGCAGATCGCGCAGGCGCTCGGGGTGTTCCTCCCGGATCGGTACCTGGTGCCCGCTGCGCAGCCAGTGGGCCAGGATCATGACCTGGCCCTGGCTGACGATCAGGCGGTAAAAATGCCACCAGGCGTGCAGTCTGCTGCTGTTAGGGAATCTGCGGTTCAGATAAGGTGCGGCGGCCTGGCGGGCAGTGCGGTCGAAGAGAGCATAAAAGAAAGCGATGCACCAGACGAAGCAGCAGGTGCAGGTCGGACCGATGATTTTCAACATCACCCGGAAGAAAAAGATTCCCAGGTGGTTTCCTCTGCTGTCACTGAGATTGTTCTGCTCAGGGGGCATTTGCGGCTCCCTCTTTGCTCTTGTTCCAGCAGTTGGCCAGGACGTAAACGATCAGACCAGTTATCACTGCCGCGACCGGGGCGATGACCAGGCTGCCCAGGAGCCAATCCCAGAAGCGCAGATGGAGTTCGCAGACGACGGTCTGCAGGCTTATTTCGCGCAGGAATTCGCCCTGCCGCAAGTAGTATCCTAATTCAATGCACAGGAAAGGGGTCAGCGGTGGCATAAACAGATTCTGGATGGACAGGGCCATGACTTTGTTCAGGCGCAAACGGCAGGAGACGTACAGTATCACCAGCATGTGGCAGCCCAACAACGGCAGAATGGCCAGGAAAGTGCTGACACCGGCTGAGACGGCCAGCAGCAGCGGGGTGGCATTCTCGCGCAGCAGAAAAAGGAAAAATTTCCTCGGTTCCCGCCACAGCGAGGGCATGGCACTGTCAGGATGCGGGGTATCTACGATTCGCCGGTTGGGCAGCCAGAGCAGGCGGCGGACCAGCAGTGACGCATGCAGCAATGACAAGCGCAGGTTGTCCAGGAAAGGGCGAAAATGGGAAATGCGCTTCTCCGGCGGGTCATAGATGACCCGGATGGGGATTTCCCGGAGCCGGACTCCGCCCCACAGGCAGCGTACCAGCGCCTCAATTTCGAAATTATAGCGTGTACAGCGCAGCTTGAGGCGGTTCAGAGCCTGCACCGGATAGGCCCGGAAGCCGCTCTGGGTGTCCTGGCAATCCTGGCCGGTCTCCAGCTTGACCCAGAAATTGGAGAACTTGCGTCCGAACCGGCTGGATGCCGGGATGTTCGGGACGTTGAAATCACGCACTCCGATCAGCAGCAGGTCGCCGTTCTGGCCGTCTGCATGCAGTGCTTCCAGGAATGCCGGCAGGTCCTGGGGCAGATGCTGTCCATCGGCATCAATGGTAATCATGTAGGCGGTCTTCTGCTCGGCCAGATATGCCAGGGCGGTTTTCAAGGCTGCTCCCTTGCCCAAATTCCTGCTGTGCTGGAGCATTGCGATGCCCAAGTCCTGCACAGCTGCGGCAAAATTCTCCGGCAGGTCTGAGCTGCCGTCATCGACGATGACGACCTGGGGCAGGAATTTCCTGCAGTCGGCGGCCACCTGCAACACTGTGCTGGCATTGTTGTAGACTGGGATGACGCAAGAGATATCCATCTGGATTATTTTCTCCTGCGGGTCTGTTCCAAGCCCCAGGCCTTGAGCTTGGCATATCCGTATTTATGCAGCATCCTGAAGTCGTCGCTGCGGCTGGCTGGGGGATAGACACAGTACTTGCTGTCCCGGAAACCCTCCAGCAGCATCTGATGCAGTTTTTCCGGTTCTATGCCTGGGGCATAATAATACAGCGGTGTGGTGTCGTCCCAGTCCGGTCCGATCACGCCCTGCTGCCGGGCGGTCTGAATCAGGGGTGCGCCGCTGAGCAGTCTGATGCCGGAGAAGATGATGGAGTAAACCGGTGCCAGACTGCGCATATTGCTGATGCCTTCCTGCACCGTCTCCCAGGTCTCTCCCGGGCCGCCGAACATCGCGTTGGCATTCACGCCGATATTGCGCTCCAGCAGCTGCTCGCAGCAGTTTTTGGCTTGCTGGAATGTGAAGCTTTTGCCCAGTCCGGCCAAAGTTTTGTCGGTGCTGCCATCCACGCCCAAATCGGCACAGATCAATCCGGAGGCGGCCAGCAGATCAATGTCAGTGGCGCTTAAGGCGTGTGGTGTAATGAAGCCCGTCCAGGGCATGACCAGATTGTGCGCAAGCATCCCGCGGAGGATTTTTTCATAATGGCGGCTGGGGTCATTGAAGATGGAGTCGGTGAAATAGACCATCGCATCGGGGTAGTTCTCTTTCACGAAAGCGATATCCTGCAGCACTTCGTCCACCGGGCGCAGACGCAGGGTGTGTCCTTCCAGGCTGGGGTAGGTGCAATACACACACTTGAAGGGGCAGCCGCGCTTGGTCTGGATGGGGATATTGTGGGTCTCGCGGTTGTAGTAGTCGGCGATACGGCGGGAATATCTGGCACCAGCGATTTTTTCGGCTTTCATGCTGATAATGCTGCCGTGCGCAGGCGGATTGCCATTGGCGAGGGCAGACACCAGTGCCAGGATGGCACTCTCGCCTTCGCCGGCTACGCCGTAATCCGCGCCGCTGTGCTGCATTACAGCTGTGGGATTCATGGAGAAGCCGGAACCGCCAAGCACGATTGGACCGGAAAAAATTTTCTTCCATTGTTCGACTACTGCGCAGATTTCATGGAAGAATTCTTCGGTGGCACTCTGGCTGTCTGCGACATCGAGATTCCGGATGCTGATGCAGAGCAGTTCGGGCTGGAATTCCCGGCAGAGCTTCTCTGCCTCGGCGGGATATTGCTCCATTCCATACAGCATCGGATCAAACTGCCGTACCGTGTGCCCGGCAGCGTCCAGCACCCCGGCGATGACGCTCATCCCCAGGGGGTACACCGGCAACGGCTCAATGCAGAAATTGGCGGAAGAAATGACGATCCGCATTTTATCGCCCCCACTTGCGGTTGCTGGGACGCAGAGACTCGGTCAAAGTAGCTTTTTCTTTCTGCAGTACATCCAGGTACAGCTTCGCCATTTTGAACTCTTTTGACTCCTCATGGTAGAATGAATCCCAGGCGTACTGGTAAGCCCACTGCAGTTCATCGACAGTCATTTTGGCTGGTTTGAACACCACTTCGCCGGCAGTGTATCTGATCCAGTCACGGTGCAGAATCCGGCCTTGTTTTTCCAGATCATTGCAGATGGATGAATGCGGGAAAGGTGTCAGGACGGTGAATTCAGCCAGATCAAGGTCGATTTTCAGCAGGAATTCCACCAGGCGCTTGATATCATCCAGGGATTGGTCGTCGGTGCCCAGGATGATGGTCCCTTCTACCCTGATGCCATGGTCTTGGTAGCGCTTGATCCTGTCCCGGATGAAATCCGAGGTGTCAAAAATGGCCTGATAGACATACCAGGCGCCGGCATCCCGGGCCAGCCTGAGGATTTCCGGGTCGTCCTTGATGGGATGCGAGACCCACTTCTTGCCCAGCGGAGCCATGGCCCGGAACAAGTCTTTTTCCCACTGGTCATCCTGGGCCAGGGAGTTGTCCACGATGAACAGGCGACGGTTGGGAATGCCGGCCATCTCCTCTATGACTTTGTCAATCGGGCGGGGCCGGAATTTGCGTCCGCCCAGGAATGGCGTGCAGCAGGGGAAGCAGTTGAAGCGGCAGCCGCGTGAGGCGTGCACGAGGTCAACCATCTGCACGCCACGGTAGTTGTACAGCTCGCGCTTCAGAATATCCCGCCGGGCGGGGCCGATCAGAGCTGTATCCGGGAAATCGCCGAGGAAATTATAGACCTTCTGCAGGCGTCCAGCGGCAAAATCCTGCAGGACGGCCGCGGTGCGGCCTTCGCATTCGCCCAGGAAGATGCTGTCGGCATGCAGTATGGCTTCCTCCTGATGCAGCATAATGGCAATGCCGCCCATCATGACTGTCTTGCCTGCTTCCCGCAGTTCGTCGGC
>JAAZIZ010000228.1 GCA_012800565.1 Lentisphaerota bacterium | reverse complement strand
TTGCTTATCGTGACATGCTCGCAAATTCGGCTTTGATCCTTGAGCGGACGCAGATTGCCGCGCAGGGTCAGGCAGTCGTCGCCGGAATCTATGTTGCAGTTGCTTATCGTGACCCGGCGGCAGCAGTCTATATCTATACCGTCACCATTCCAAGTGCGCTGGTCATTCCATATTTTCAGGCCGTTGATAGTGACATCTTCGCAGCCGTGCAGGAAACAGGTCCAGTACGGAGCATTGTAAAGCTGCACGTTCTCAATATTGATGCGGCTGGACTCGCAGAAGTAAAGCATCTGCCCCGGACGCCAGGGAGGATATTCGAACAAGTGCGGATGCTCTGCCCAGGTGCGGTCGGAAAATGCCTGACGATTGCCGTCAATGCGTCCAAAGCCCGTGATGCTGACATTTTCCACTTCAACGGCGCAGATCAGGTGGGCACCGCTGACCCTTTCTATGGGGAAGACTTGGTTTTGCACGCAGAAATCATCTTTATTATAGTCTTCAGGATTGGGACTGCCTAATATGGTTGCGCCATTTTGCAGGTGCAGCCCTACGTTGCTGCGCAGATGTATGCTGCCACTCAAATAAGTCCCCGCCGGGAAAACCACAGTGCCGCCACCGGCCCGACTTGCTTCGTCAATGGCCTGTTGAATGTTGCTGGTGCAAAGCTGCCTGGCGTCGCCACTGGCACCAAAGTCTTTGACGTTAAAAAACATTTTTCCTCCTATCCTGCCTGAATCCGTGAAGTAAAAAACGCATCGTCATTTTTACGGCTTCAGCTTTATGTTATAGTCCAGGAATTGACCATAGAAGCTGGGCCTGTTGTGGATTCCGTTCTGTAAATCTGCCGTCTTCATATCTCCATAAAGTTGCCGCTTCATAGATATTGAAAGCCTCTGCACCGGCAAATTTCGCCTGTCGCGCAAATTTATCCACTTCCGGACATCCATGCAGAAACGGACAGATATTTACTGGAATATTCATCTCCCGGCACAGGGAAATCATTTCAAGATTTTCAGGAGAAAACCCCTTAGTCCTAATAATCTTGGAAGTGACTTCATCACAGACTTTCTCGCGAATCCAGGTATGATAATCCCAGAAACATTCCATGGGACAGCTTTGCTCCGGAGAACAGCCGTACATAAAATCTTCAATATGAATACTGAATTTTTTCCTCGCTTCCCTTGTGCATTCTGAAAGTTTCCGGAGAAGCCGTGTATGAGCTTCACCCCGTTGCCGACGCACTTTTTGCCCGCTTCCATACTCGCTCCAGAAAATAGGAGAATTGTGACTGCTGATCCGAATCTCAATCCCATCGAATCCGTAATTCAGGTCTTCCCGTACCCACTCCTGAATAAACTGATGAAACAGAGGATGCTGAGGATCAGGGTTTCCAGCAATGACGGGATTCAGTTCAAGGGTCACCCCAAGAGCATGTTCCTTTGCCGCATTGAAATGAAATTCTCTCCTTTCAATCTGCTCAGGAGAAAAGATTACGGAAGGAATCCCCGGCACGTAATCAAAGAGCATGCCCAGGCTGCGGAATCCTTCCTCAACACCAACACGCTGTTTGGGACATAATGCAAGAGTGACCGGAGCGGTTCTTCCCTGTGCGTCCTCTGCTGTTACAAGACTGCGCAAAGTATTCCCTGCATCAGAGTCTTCAAGGACAAACACATAATAGAGAAATTCCTTGCGGGGAATTTTCACCGACTCTGTGCCGGATAACAGTATTTCTTCCGAAACAATCTGATAATCCGCATTGGTATTGCTGCCGTAAACTTTGAAGGGCGCATCCGTTGCCAGTGGCTTATTGAAGGAGAGTATGAATGTTTCGATCTCACCGCAAGTTGAAAAATCCTCGCGGTGAATCATGATTTCCTGATGCTCCCGCGCAAAATGCAAAAAGGAGAGAATTTTTCCACCTACAACGTCAATCCCATCTGATTTTTCAGCATGATCCGAAGATGGCATGAGGAGCCCCATCTCGTATGGTTTAATGAGAGCAAAAATCTCTAGCCCGGCAGCATGGGCAGCTTTCACGGCCCCACTGTGTATATCCCCTTTGAAATTATCCCATGTACGGAGCATCCGTTCGGTACGGGCTTTTATTCCCGAATGCATCATAATCTCTTTCTGGTCGATCCAGTAAATCCGGGAAATTCCTTTTTCCTTCATCAGGTAAAAGTATTCGGAAAGCATTTGCGGGGTCCATGCCGCAGAACAGAGTTCATCATGAAAATCGACAGTGACGTATAGTTTCATAACCCTTCTTCCTCCTGATACAATGCCTGAATCCGTGAAGCAGTCTCCTGAAAAGAGGTCTAAATCATTGCAACCTGCTGGTAGTAGTATATTATGTTAGAGAGGCATCAACTTGACGCAACCGATTTTTGGGGGACACTATATGTGGTCAGTCTTCTGTAGCGCCTCTACGAGGCACCCTTGATTTGGGGGCTTCCCGCCCCAGGCTGAAGCCTGGTTAAGCATCGGCAAACGACTACGGCGTAAAGTTTTACACCTTCTTGCTCCATCCATACGTCCCATACGTCCCATACGTCCCATGCATATACACTATATTGTGAAGTCAGTTGCGTCAAGTTGATACCCCCATTATGTTATTACCACAACATCATAATCCCACTCACCAACAAGACTGTCAATGATTAAGTTAACGCAAGAGTCAGAAGAAATCAAACTCGAACTTTTTTCTGTGATTGGCTTGTCATAATGTCAAGTTGTCTTATATTATTATTTTAGCTTTTTTGCCGACATATCATTTTGGAGTCTAAGGAATATGACATTTTTAACTGTACTTTTGTTCATTTTGGCGATTCTGTCGGGGCTTTTGATGATTGTGGTCATTTTGCTGCAGAGCACCAAGAGCGGTGGCGGTCTGGGTGCGATCAGCGGTGGTGTGACCGAGGCCATGTTCGGCACTGCAGCTTCCAGTGTGCTGCTTAAAGTCACAGTGTGGCTGGCCGTGATTTTTATGGGTTCGACATTATTGCTGGCGACTGTAACCGGTCGGGTTCGTGGCAGCCGCAGTGTTGCTGAGACCCTTGCTCCGGCGGCGGAAGAGCCTCCTGCCGCAGCAACCGTTCCAGATGCAGCCGGTAATGATGTGACAACCGGGCAGGACACTGCGGCCCAGGCGGTCGATGCGACGGCGGATGATGGTGCAGCGAAAGCAGTCGATGCGGCGCAGGATACTGCGGCCAAAGCGTCCGATGCGGCAGCAGCTGGCGCGGCGAAAGCAGTCGATGCGGTGAAAGAAAAAGACAAATAGTCCGTACGGTTTGCAGGTATATTTTGCTGAGCTCCGGGTGGAGGCAATCCCCCGGAGCTTTTTTTATGTTCCGGTTATCTGGGGGATGCTTTCAGCAGCTGATCTTCATGCCATCATAAGCTGGCCGGAACGGATAGGGCTGCAATTGTCGTTGCAATTCCGGTTGCGGGGGGCAGAATCTCCGAGCCAGATGGGAGCAGAGCTGCAGCGTATTGGCATCGATCATGCCCCGCTGACGGAAAGCAGTTTCCAGGATTGCCAGCATTTGGGCATTGCAGTGTGAGAAGATATGGAAAGCGGTCTCAATCCCTACAGTGAGCTCCCAGATGATGACATTCAGGTAAGTATGCTGCCAGCGCAGGCAAGTTTTTTCCGGTGGCCAGCCGCCATCAAGGAGATAAAGCAGGGTCTTGCCATCCGGGTCCTGGAGCAGAAAATGCACTGCCTGCTCCTGTGGGTCTGCCATGGGATGATTGGCAGCATCCGGCTGAAACTGCCAGGCGCCGACAGTGAATTCCTCACCTGTAGTAAAGGGTTGCAGCTGCAAGTTCCCGGATAATCCGTCCGGGATGGGGAATTTTTGTGCGCTGCCGGCTTCCAGATGCAGAGTCAAGGCAGTGCTGCGCGGCTGGCTGGCCAAGGTACAGATGCTGTCGAAATCGAAATGATCACTATGGGAATGGCCGATGACGATGTGGCTGATGCGGCTGCAGTCGACCTGGAATTCATTCAGGGCATCCAAGGTCATAGCGTTGCAGTCGAGCAGTATTTGCTGATTCAGCAGCAAGGAGCAATTGCGGCGGTTGTCACCGACTTTAGGGCCGGGATGGGGCCAGTCAGCGGCACCGGTACCGAGAAACAGCAGTTCCATATTACTCCTGAGGATTCAAGGTGGCAGCTGGCGGCCCGTCATTGGCGGCCAAGCAATGCGTCTTTGATACTGTCGGCCATGAACTGGAGTTTTTCTCTGCTCATGCCGGGGTAGGTGCCAATCCAGAACGCGTTCTGCATCAGGAAGTCGGTGTTGCTCAAACTGCCGCATTGCCGGTAATCCCGGCCTTCCTGCAGGCTGGCAAAACAGGGATGGCGGAGAAGATTGCCGGCAAAGAGGTTGCGGGTTTGAATCCGGAGCTGCTCCAGCCGGGCAGTCAGGGCGGTACGGCTCAGGCCTGCTGCCGGGTCCACTGACATCAGGCAGCCGAACCAGGAGGGATCACTGTCGGGATGAGCACCCTGGAGGCGCAGACCGGGCAAACCGGCCAGGAGGCTTTTCAGAAAGGCATGATTCTCCCGGCGGCGCTGGCCGAATGCAGGCAACTTTTGAAGCTGGGCACAGCCGATCGCGGCCTGCAGATCGGTGGCTTTCAGATTATAGCCGAAATGGCTGTACACATATTTGTGGTCGTAGCCATAGGGAAGAGTGCCGTACTGGCCGGAAAAACGCTGCCCGCAGGAGTTGTCGACGCCGGAAGGGCAGGAGCAGTCGCGGCCCCAATCACGCAGCGACAGCGCGATTTTTTGCAGCAGCGGATCACGACCGTAGACAGCGCCGCCCTCCCCCATCGTCAGATGGTGGGGGGGATAAAAACTGGAAGTGGCAAGGTCGCCCCAGGTGCCGGTATATTTTCCGGCGAAGCGCGATCCCAGGGCATCGCAGTTGTCTTCGATCAGCCAGAGCTGATGGCGGTCACAGAAGTCCTTTACCGCCTGCAAGTCGAAAGGGCTGCCTAAGGTATGGGCCAGCATCACCGCCTTGCAGCGTGGCGACCAGGCCGCTTCCAGGCGTTCCGGGTCAATATTGGCAGTCTCCAGCTCGACATCGACGAAAACCGGCACTGCGCCATACTGAATTATCGGCGAAACTGTAGTCGGGAAAGCGGCGGCGACGGTGATGACCTCATCTCCGCGTCTGATCTGCCGTTCCCCCAGCAGGGGCGAGGTCAGGGTCATAAAGGCCAAGAGATTAGCGGAGGAGCCGGAGTTCACCAGCAAGGCGAAAGGCAGTTCCAGGAACTCAGCGAGCTGCTGTTCGAACTGCCGGGTATAGCGTCCGGCAGTCAGCCAGAATTCCAGCGCCGCGTCAGTCAGGTTACGCATTTCCTGGGCATCGAAGACTCTGCCTGCATATCCGAGGCTGCTTTTGCCGGGCAGGAAAACCTGTTCTTCCGCAAAAGTCAGCCGGTAATATTGCTCGACCTGGTCGAGAATGGCTTGCTTAAGTTCCGCAGGCGTTAATTTGCCCATGGTAAATTTCTCCTGGCGGCGTCTTCGCAGTACTCATGCAGATCGCTCAGGCTGTTGATTTGCCGGCGCGAAAAGAAATCCCGGTACCATTCGGCCGTTTTGCGAATCGCCTGGTCGGCGCTCCAGACTCCATGCCACTGCAGCTGTTCTGCAGCTTTACGGCAATCCAGGCGCAACAGAGAGGCTTCATGGGGGGCATCGGGGTTTGGTTCGCTGCGGTAGTTCAGGCCGGGCCAGGCTGCCGCCAGCTTGGCGGCCAGGTCAGCAACGCTGATATTGTCCTCCAGAGCAGGGCCGAAATTCCAGGCCTGAGCGGCCTCACGCCGGTTCTGGAACAGGCATTGCCCCAGCAGCAAGTATCCGCTCAAGGGTTCCAGGACATGCTGCCAGGGGCGGACTGCGCCTGGGTTGCGCAGCACAGCAGTCTCTCCCCGGGTGGCGGCCTGCATCAGTTCGGGCACCAGGCGGTCCTCGGCCCAGTCACCGCCACCGATGACATTGCCGGCCCGGGCACTGGCCAGCAGCGCGGGCTGGGCCGGAGTAAAAAAAGAACGGCGGTAAGAATTAAGCAGCAGCTCCATACAGCCTTTGGATGCGCTGTAGGGATCATAGCCGCCCATGGGGTCATCTTCACAGTAGGGCCGCAGCACCTCGCGGTTTTCGTAGCATTTGTCTGAGCTGATAGCAACGATGGCCTGCACCGAGGGAGTCTTGCGGCAGGCTTCAAGGATTCTGGCCGTGCCCAGGACATTCACTTCGTAAGTCTCAAGCGGCTTGAGGTACGAGGTGCGGACCAGGGCCTGGGCGGCCAGGTGGAAGACCGCCTGGGGCTGAAATTCCTGGAAGAGCTCTTCCAGGCCGGCATTGCAGCGCAGGTCGCGGTATTCTGTCCGCACGGGCAGGTTCAGAAGCTGGAAATGGCTGTATTCCTGCGGCATCGGCAGGCTGATACCGCAGACATCCGCGCCGAGTTGCTGCAGCCAGAGCGTCAGCCAGGAGCCTTTAAAGCCGGTATGGCCGGTGACGATGACACGTTTATGGCGGTAGATATCGGCAAACATACCGTGTCTCCGGTTGCAGGGGGGGTAGTGACGGAGCACTTCCGGCGCTGCAGCGCCGGCTGCTCCCCCGGGTTGTCAGTTCTGGGCCGGTTTGGTTTCTTCGGCCGGTTTCGGCTTGGCTTTCAGGAAATACCCGCGCTCCTTGTTGACATTTTCGACCACCCGTGCTTCGACCTCATAGGTCCAGGGCGAGAGCCGGGCATTGAGTTCTTTGGCCTGGTCTTGTTTTTCCTTTACGGACTGAGCGAAAGCTGCATCGGCCTTATCTTTGTCTTCAGGCTTTTCCTCGGCTGCGGGGGTACGTTCCAGCGGGCCCTGCCAAGCGACCTGGATTTTCAGGTATTGCTTCCCCTCCACCGGCTGGGGAATGGTCAAGGTATAGACGAAATCATTGAAGTCGGTGATCTGCAGGTTTTTGGCTTTGTCCAGGCCGACTTTTTCCGGCGGCAGGGCCGGGTCGGCGACATCTTGGAAGCGCACCCAGGAGAAAGCGTTTTTGAGGCTGGCGAGTTTAGTGCTGTCCAGTTCCTGGTCCGGCGGGATATCGCCCTGCAGGGTCAAATCGGCATTCTTGTCGCTGCGGGAGGCTTCCCAGAGGACTGTGTCGTTGTCTTTCAGGATTGCGGTTTTGAGGTCGCTGATCTTGAAGAACTCCTCGTCCAGCCATTTAACTGCCGTGTCATCGACCCGGCTGAAAGTATTGGCGGCCAGAATGAAATCACCGTCGTTGATCTGGATGAAGCGTCCAATGGGAGTATTTCCACCGCCGCCGTAAGGTGTAGGGGGCATTTCCGTTTCGCGCTCATGTTTTTTACCGAAGAGCAGTTTAACGAGCTGCTTCCCCTCCTTGTCCAGCATAACCATGCTGACTGCACCGGTATCCGGGGTAAGTTGCAGTTCAGCGGTCTGGTTCTGGTTCAGGGTCAAGGTCTGCGCGACCTTGGTTTCATAGAGATCGACAAACAAGGTTTTGAGGCTGGCGAAATTGATCGGGTAGCCGTAGCGTTCGGCCATGGTCCAATTATGGTCCCCTTTCTGCAGGGTAGCGGTCTCTCCATCCTTGGTAAAGACTACGGTGTAAACGTTTTCGCTGTTAAATGACTCTGGCAGGATGGTGCTGCCGGCCGCGCTCAGGCTTGCGCCGGACCAGTTTTCCCGGTTGGAGCATTGTTGCCAGAGATAGAGCAGAATCAGAGCCAGGCCGACTGCCAGAAGTATAAAGAGTTGTTTCTTTTTCATTGCCGCACATTCCTTCCGTGCTTATAGACTGCCATTACGATGCCGCCGATGATAACCAGCAGCGGCATCAGGGCGATGTTGATTGCCATAATCCGGTTCTCCAGGTCATCGATATCCTGGCGCAGCTGTTTGCGAACTTCCTTGAGCTCTTTCTTGGCTTCAGCTTCTTTCTTGCGGAACTGCTGCAGCAGCTGGCGCTGTTCCGAAGAAAGGAGTTCACGCTCGCCTTTCTGGCGTTTGCGCTGCAATTCATTGATATCCTGCTGGACTTGCATCAGCTCACCCTCAAGCTTTGCAATCTTGTCCTGGAAGCGTTTTTCCGCCTCGGCTTCCATATCCCGGACCCGAGTGAACGGGCGACTGGTGGTCGCCCGGGAACGGATGCTGAACAGGGCGCTGTCGCCCAGGACATTCTCCAGCAGGTTCAAAGCGAAATTCAGGTTGTCATTGATGGGCTGGACGATTTTCTGGCCCAGGAAATTGCTGACGTTCACGCAGAATGCATCATAGAGCATGTCCGCATCGGCGACCAGCACCACCGCACCGGGAGCAGCAGAGGCTTGCAGATACTGCGGGGCGGCGTTGGCAGCAGAATCCTTTTTCTCTTTGTCTTTATCACCGGCGTCTTGGTCGTCACCGGGTTTCCCATTCGGGAAAGCGGTTTTGAAGTTACCGGTCAGTTTGATGGCCAGGTCTTTGCTTTTTTCTTCCGAGCGGAATGATTTAAGGATATCCGTTCCGCTGCGCTGGGTCATAAAGCTTTCCATCATTTGCACGTCGTCGGAACTGGTCAGGAGGACGGTCTTAGTCAGTCCCTCGACCACATCACCGGCGAAAGCTCCGCTGCAGAAGACGAGCATGTTGTTCAGGGCAGCGGTAGCGGGATCGTCTTCGCTGATTTCGCTCTTGCCCAGGGTGATGACGGTGGGCAGGACATCCGAGCCCTGGCCGGTGCGGATACGGGTGGCCAGCTTGCGGTCCACCACTACTTTGCCGCTTTCATAAGCGACGCCCCAGGCTTTGAGCAGGGGTTCCAGGTTGGAGGGCGTGGGTGGCATATACTGCTGCTGTTGCTGGTTCTGCATATCCACCATGCAGAGCGGATCGATAAAGGCCAGCATTCTGCCGCCGCGCAGGATGAACTGATCGATGGCGAACAAGGCGCTCTGGGAAATTTCTTTGGGGTGGATCAGGAGCAGTGCGTCGATATCCTCGTCGATGCTGTCGGTATTGAGAGGAATTTCGACGACTTCAAAGGTGCGTTTCAGTTCAGTGACAATCTGCCAGGCCGGCTTCATGCCGCCCTGCCCCATCATCATCGCCTGGGGGTTGTCGATACCGCCCATGACCTGAAGGGCGCTGATTATACCCAACCGGCTTTTTTTGCTGAGCTGGACTTCGGTGATGGCCCGGGTAAGTTCATATTCGAGCAGCGTCTCCTGTTCCGGACTGAGGAAAGGCAGGGTGACGGTCTTCCCGGCGCAGCTGATGGCCAAGCCCAGATAGATGCGGTCGCCCATGCCTAATGAGTCGGTGGATTTGCCGGTGATGCCGTCGAGGTTGGCGGAGTCTTCCTCATCGGAGTCGGGCTTGGGGTTAAGCTTCTTCACCTCAAGGTATTTTCCTCCCAGCCGCTTGTATTCGGCCAGCATGTCCTCGACCCGGCTGGCATAGGTTTTAAGGAACACGGGCATATTGGCGGCATCTTTGGAATAGTAGAAGCGGATACTGATATTTTTATCAAGCCTCTGCAGAACCTGCCGGGTTCCTTGCGACAAGGTATAGACCTTCCCGTCGGTGCAGTCCAAACGGATATTGACCGGGGTGAAGATGCGGTTGATCAGCACTACGATAAGCGCAAAGACAAGCACCCCGGCCAGAGAAGTCAGGGTCGTGGCTATTTTTTTCTTTTTCAGACTCATGGCATCAATTCTCCCAAATTATTATGCGCGTTTGCTTTTCAATACTACTGAGGTGGTGAAGATGGCAAAGACGATCAGGGAGAAAAAATAAATAAAGTCTCTGATGTCCAGCACCCCGCGCTGCATACTCTCGAAATGGAAAACCACGCTGAGACTGGCAGCAAAATCGACCACTGCACTGGGTGCGCCCCATTTGAGCAGGATATTGGTCACTGGCGGATATCCGGCCAGGACCAGCAGCAGACAGACGACCAGTGCGGTGATGAAGCTGATGACCTGGTTACGGGTGCAAGCCGAGGTCAGGCCGCTGATGGCCAGATAGGCTCCGGCCATCAGAAAACTGCCGATATATCCGGTCAGAATGGGGCCGATATCGGGCTCACCCAGGTATTGCACGGTAAACACCATGGGGAGAGTCAGCAGGAGGGCCACGAGCAGGAACAACCAGCCGGCAAGGAATTTGCCGATGATGGCCTGGGCCGGCGTCACCGGCATGGTGAAAAGCAGCTCCAGAGTACCCATGCGGTGTTCCTCCGACCAGAGGCGCATGCCGACGGCGGGAACCAGGAGCATATACAACCAGGGATGCCAGACGAAGAAGCTGAGCAGGCTGGCGTCATTGCGTTCAAAGAAACCACCCATCATAAAGGTGAAGAATCCCATCAGCACCAGGAAGATCACGATAAAGACATAAGCTACTGGTGAGACAAAATAGCCGGCCAGTTCGCGTTTGGCAATAATCCAGGCGTTTCTCATTTTTTCACCTCCTGGGCGCTGTCGAGGCTGGTGATGCGGCGGAAGACCTCATCAAGGCGGCCCGTCTCCGTATGCAGTTCATTGAAATCCCATTTCTGGCTGTCCAGAAGAGCCTTGACCGCAGACGCCAGACCGTCCTTTTTGCTGCTGCTGATCAGGACACTGGTCCAGAGAGGCAACTCTTTTAAGATTTGGATATCGGTGACGGCAGGCAATTTTTGCAGGGTTGCGCGGATTTCCACCGCGTTGGGTCCGAGGATGTTCACGGACACTCTGCCGGCCTGCGGGGACTGGGCCAGCATTTCTGCGGGGCTGCCGTTGAACACCAGCCGGCCCTGGTCGATGATAGCCACCCGGGTGCAGATGGCCTCCACCTCTTCCAGGATATGGGTGGAGACGATAATGGCCTTGCTTTTGCCCATTTCCCGGATCAGCAGCCGCATTTCATGTTTCTGGTTGGGGTCCAGGCCATCGGTGGGCTCATCCAGGATAAGCACCGGCGGGTCGTGCAGAATAGCCTGGGCGAAGCAGACCCGGTGCCGGTACCCTTTGGATAAGGTATCAATAATCTGGCGGCGGACTTTTCCCAGGTGGCAGGTCTCAATGGCTTTTTCCACCGCCTGTTCCTTTTGCGGTCCGCTCAAGCCACGGATGGCGGCGCAGAAGTGCAGGAATGCCTCGACTGACATATCAGGATAGGAGGGTGCGTTCTCGGGTAAGTATCCCATCAGCCGTTTGGCGTTGATGGGGTCTTCCTCAATATCGTAGTCACCGATCAGGATTTTGCCCGCTGAAAGCGGCAGGAATCCGGTGATCATCCGCATGGTAGTTGACTTGCCTGCTCCATTGGGGCCCAGGAAACCTAATACTTCTCCTGGCTTGACCTCAAAGGAGACCTTGTCGACCGCGACTGTCGCGCCGAACGATTTGGTCACCTCAATTGCTTTTATCATGCCCTTGATTACTCCTTAAAAACCTTTGAACTATGCAAAGACGAAAAGATGACAGTGGTGCTGCACAAGGATATTTTAACACACTCAGACAAATATTCTATGACACCGAAAATAGCCTTTGGTGCCGGCAGAAATGCGGGAAAGACATTTTTTTGGAGTTTTTGTGGTTTTTTTTCTGTCTATCGACTTGCTCAATACGAAAAGTGATGTAAGTTTTGCAAAAGGGACTGATTCCCGTTTCAGCAACGCAGTAGTTTGCAAGGCTGTGGTTTTATCACGGCTGATACATTGCAAAGATTTTTTACTGTGTTATAATATAATTGTTTTGTTTTGTTTTTTTGTGTGTGCGAGAGAGTAGCTTGTTTTTGTACGGGTGCGTTTCGGCTTTTAGGTAAAAGCCGTACGCAGATGAGTCAGCAAAATGTAAGTAAAGGATGGAAAAAACATGGAAACCACAACAATTATCCGCATTGTTGTAATGGCTATTGGTGCCATCATTGCAATTTTTGGCATGAGCAAGGCGAAAGACGGAGCCAACTGGGGGCAGCCGCTGGCGATCTGCGGCGCTATTGTGGCGATCATTGCGGCACTCTGGGGCATGAAAAAGACCATGATGGGAGATGACCAGAAAGCCGCGCGTGACCGCGAACTTGAATATCAGCGCATTCAGACCCGGGAACTGGGCAAATATCTGGCCGGGAAATTTGCCGGTCAGAAAGCTGTGGTCATGGTTGACCCGATGTTGCGTTTTGACGTCTATGGTGCCGCGATTACCCGTGAAGACCCGATTTTGGAAGGTCTGAAGCAGGGTCTGGGCACCTCCATCACGATTGTGAAGGAGATTTATCCCCAGATGCCTTTCAAGGAGAAGAAAGCCCCGATAACTGGTCCGGACGGTGAAGTGATCATGGATGATGACATGATGGAGCCCATGGAGATGTGGTTTACCGCCAAGGAGCTCAAAGACATCATGCCAGAGGCTGACACTTATGACATATTCATTACCCTGATTGGTCTGCCGGGCGGTAAACCGGCCCGTGAGATGGCCGGCAAGAACCTGGTCCTGGTCGGCGGTGACACTCCCAGCATGGGGGTATTGTTCCAGGCCAATGGTCAGAAAGGACTGCCCAACACAGTAGCCGCAGTGACCTACAACCCGAATGCTGTCTATGACAACAAGCCCATTCCGAAAGACCCCAAGGAGGCTTTTGACAAGCGTTTCCTGCTGGTCACCCCGGAAAACTTTGAAAGCATCAAGAGCGCTCACGCGAACCTGTTCGCAATGTAAGTTACTCCTGCCTCAAGCAAGGCAGTGATTTCCCTCCGCCCGCCAGGCAGCACAGTCGTCTGGCGGGCGGTACTGTTTTCAGGGATATGCCCGAGATTCCGGTGCAGGGATGAAATAAGGAACAGAAAGAGAACCCAGCAGCAGCGATGAAAAGCGAGCAATTTGATATTTCCGCGGCAAAATTTCCGGTCGACTGGCATAGCACCCTGATTGTTTCGGGGCAGCAGACTGGGACTGAGCAGGCCATCAAGCAGATTTTTCTGCATTTGGGAATAGAGAGTTTTTCCCTTTCCCAGGGCAAAGTCTCGTCTCGGGGCAGTTATTGCGCCTGGCAGATCAGCGCCCGGATCAGCGATGCGCTGGAGTTCCGGGCGGTCTGCACGGCATTAGGTGAGTTGCCTGGCGTGAAAATGTTGCTCTGAGGGTATATATTATATAAATTTTTCAGTAATGTGCGAAGTTTTGTGATGGGAAGAAAGATTTGACTTAAACCGCGAAGCGGCTAAAAGCCCCAACGGGGCGTGATATACCAGTAGCCATCCCGGTGGGAAATACACCGGGGACAAGGCTGCGGAAGCCTGCTGCCGCCAGATGTCCTTACGCCCTGTTTGGGTTGCTTTGCGGGATTTAGGCTGCAAGTGGCGACAGAAAACTTTTTCGCCACATTTCTGCTGCCAATTATGCCTGTCGGAGGCGCGATCTGGAGATGATGCGGGAGCTTGCTCCCGCTTTGGCTGCGGCAGCTTGCTGCCGCAGGGTATGTTTCGCTCCTGGCGTT
>JAAZIZ010000227.1 GCA_012800565.1 Lentisphaerota bacterium | reverse complement strand
TTTTCACAAGAGCTTGCTCCTTCTTTTATCGAGTTTTGGTTTAACTAATAAAAGACAAGCTCTTGTGTTTTTTTCAAGTCATTGAAGACTTTTTATGCTCAGGTCCCAACTTTGAGACGCCAGCAATATATTTGAAACCGAAGTCGAAATTGCCGATTTTGCTGTCGCGGTTCAGTTGACGGTAGAACAGCAGGTCCTGAGGCAATGCGGTCTGATTGAGCGGGGCACCCTCTCGGGGGGTGAGGAAAGGATCAGTAGCGGTCAGAAAACCACGATTCAGCAAGGGCTTGCAGAAAAGGGGCGTAAGACGTTGGTATAAGATGTCCAGATACAACTGCTGTGAGTCGCCGTGTTCCGTCCGGGGTCTGACATTGTCCAGCAGGGCAGGGCTGTAACTGATGGTCTGTAAAATAAATGGATAACCCTCGCAACGGTAGCCCTCTCGCTTGAAATTTACCAGCAGCGATTCCGGGGAATGGCAGGCTTGCTGCAGGTACTGTGCATGCAGAACCTCATCAATATCCGGGTAGGAGCCGGGATATTCGTGGCCGGTGAGGATGGCAGGTACCGCCAGATTGGTGCTTGGTTTGGGACTGAGCATCTGATCGAAGCAGGTGAAATCGCGGAATGAGGCACGCATTTCCGGATATTCGTGCCAGACCTCCTTAAACAGATATTCGCCCAGGCAATCCACCACAATGACCAATACGTTGCGCTGGCGGGCAAAAGTGCATTTGTCCTGTTCTGTAATGTTATATTCGTAGAAATCATACTGCGGCTGAGTGTAATTGCTCAATCGTAAAAGCAAGGGCAGCAGTTGCGGGAGCAGGACAATAATGGACAGCTTCAGATAGTGCCGGCAGCACCAGTGCCGTAAACGAAGACAGATTATGAACGGCAGGCTGAAGACGACAAAATTTATTGTTCCCAAAACAACCATCAGCCAGCTGAATTCATCCTGGCTGGTCTGATAAACATCCAAAGCATCAGCCAAATATACATGTTGCAACCAGATAGAGATGCTCAAAGCCAGCATCCCCGCAATCATCCAGGGAAATAACCTGGTATGGCGCAGGAAAAATAAGACCAGGAAGAATAGCAGTGTCAGAATTGCGAAAGCCAGGGCGCATTTCGGCAGTAGCTCAGAAAGCTGGAAAGTGAATTCGCTGCAGTTGTAGCAATACAATGCGACAGCTGGGATAAGCAGCGAACAGGCCAGCAGAAGTGCAGCAGCTGCAGCTGTCAGAAGATTGTCCGTCCAAGCCGAGGCAGAATTATTCTTGTCGCTGTTGGCGGTCATTTAATTCTTCTGTTTATAAGCTCAAGCAATCAGGGTATATCATAAAGCAAGAACCCGAAAGAGGCCTGGCAGTCTGACCTTCGGGCGGAATAAATCCGGAACAGAGCGGAGAAAAATACCAATCAGTTGTCAGAGAGAGACTGATTGCTGATTTTGCGGTGGCAGCAATGGAGTTGAAACCAGCTCTTCAGCTGACGGAAAAAGAACGCGGTGGCAAAAACGCCGGCCAGGGAAGCCTGCAGAATAATGCTGCCAGTACCGGCATCAATGTAAGCTAAAATCAGTCCCATATAATACTCCGAATAAGGAAATGCAGGTTGCTCTTGACGACGACCCGAACACCTCTGGGAGATGTCCCCGACTGTGCTATAAGTACGAAAAACAAAATACTTTTCTACTGCAATTACAAAAGCGGGCAAAATAATTTTCAATATTTTTCCGTCCGGCGCAGTGAAGCTGAGTAAGAAGCAGCTCAAAAATCAACGGCGCTGGATAATTTGCCGGAATTCATGGAGTTCCGGGCGACGAATCAGGAGGCAACCGAACAGGTATATAAGCCCGCCGATGATGGCCGGCAGCAGCAGCAATATCGCATTGTGAACTAACGGGGAGGCAGCAGGAGGCAGCAGTCCGGGACGTTGCAGCACCTTTACTGTGACGGTTGCTCCCAACGCCGCGAGCAGGGCCAGCTTCAGCAGCAGCAGTCCGTCCCGGAGCAAAGTCATGGGAGACCATTGGGGGAGATGCCGGCGATTCAGGCGCAGCAGGAGAATGACATTCAGCCAGGAGCAGATGCTGGTGGAGAGGGCCAGCCCCCCTTGGCGCAGAAATTGCATCAGAATCAGGTTCAACACCAGATTGAGCACCATGCAGAAGATGGCAACTTTCACCGGTGTTGTAGTATCCAGGCGGGCATGGAAAGGGTTGGTGGCTACCTTGGCACAGCAGAATGCCGGCAGCCCCAGGATATAAAACGACAAGGCCCAGCAGGTTTCCCGCACTGCTTCAGCAGTGAAAGCGCCACGGGCAAACAGCAGCATTATGGTCTGTTCCTGGAGAGCAAACAGCAAGGTTGCGCAAGGCAGGGAGAGAAACAGAATCATGCGCAGAGCGTAGTCGAGGCTGTTGGCTATCTCCGCATTATCCGCCCGGGCCGTGGCCCGGGACATCCTGGGCAGGCAGACCACGCTCATGGCGACTCCAAAAATGCCCACCGGCAGATAGACCAGGTGCTGGCTGTAGTTCAACGCTCCCACTGCTGCCGGCCCCAGATGCAGAGCCAGCAGGCGGTCCACCAGGGAATTGATCTGCATGACCCCGGCACCGAGCAGCCCCGGCAGAATTTTCTGGCAGAGCTGTTGCACTTCTGGAGCTTTCCAGACGGGCCGGAAGTGGAAAACAAAGCCTCGTCGGCGGGCCCAGAGCATCAGCACCAGCAGTTGCAGCAGTCCGGCCAGCAGCGCACTGGCACAGAATATCAGCAAAGCAATGAACTCGGTATTGGCCCAGAGGAAAGATAAATAGATTACAGTCGCAATTTGCAGGATATTAAACAGGATTGGCGTGGCTGCCGGCACCTTGAAATCCCCCAGGCAATTCAATACCGAGGAGAAAGCTCCGGCCATGCAGATGAACAGCGCATACGGCATCAGGATGGGCAGAATCATGAACGTCAGGCGGGCATGAGCACTCAGTGTTTCCGGAGCAAACCACAATACTGCCACGCTAAGCCCGGAGAGCAGAAGCACAAATACCAGCAGTGCCAGCGCCTGCACGGAGATGGCCCGTTCGGCCAATTGCCAAGCCTCTTCCCGCTTGTCGTCTTTCATTCTGGCGGATAGCATGGGTACGAAAGCGCTGGTGAAGGCACCTTCACCAAACAATGTCCGCAGGCTGTTCGGGAAAGCAAAAGCGACCTGGAATGCTGCTTGCGCTGCACCTGTGCCGCCCCAATAAGCGGCCATGACGATATCCCGTATCAGCCCGAAGATGCGACTGCCGAAAGTCAAGGCGCTGATCTGCAGCATCGACCGCCCGATAGATTGATTGCTTCCCTCTTTGCTGTTCATTATTTCTATATTCCGGCCGGCAATGCGTAATCAAGAAAGCCGCTCAGGTAGGTTCTGTCAGCGTAGCTGTCGTGCGCACAAACTGTCAATAATGCGTCTGGAGATACTGCCGGGGCGGTGCAGGGAGGGGAGTTGATTGAGTGCAAACCAGCCGGCTTCAGAAATCTCCTGTCCGTCGGGGCAGATGTCCCCGGAGGCGTAATCGGCTTCAAAGCCGACCATCAGAGTGCTGCTGGGAAAAGGCCAGGCCTGACTGCCCCAATAGCGGATTCCGCGAATCTGCAGACCGACTTCTTCGCGAACTTCCCGGGCTACCGCCTGCTCAAGGCTCTCCCCAGGCTCAACATAACCGGCAACCAGGCTATATACGCCGGGAGCAAAGTTCACGTTGTGAGCCAGCAGGATTTTCTCGTCTCGATGCACTGCGACTATGACTGCCGGACTAATGCGAGGATAATACAGCTCTCCGCAGGCAGGACAGACCCGGGCCCGTTCCTCGGTTTTCTCCTGCAAAATTACGCCACAGGCACTGCAATAACGTGTATGTTTACGCCAGTCAAGCAACTGTTTGCCCATGCAGGCCAGGCAGGCCATCTCGGCATTCTGATGAGCTAATATTTCGCGCAGGGAGAAGAATTTTCTGGTTTCGCAATCCTGGTCTGTCAGTGTGACTGCATAACAGCGTTTCTCTTCCCAGTATCCGAGAAATACCGCATCCTGCGGGTGCTGGCCGGCGTAACAGCCATATCCGCAAAAATGGATCAGGCCATTGTCTTCTGCCGCTGGCAGCAATTCCCCCGCAGGGTTGAAGAGCAAACAGAGATCATTTTCCCGGCAGGGGAATTCTGTATATGGTGCGACTTGAAAATGCCACTGTTCGAACATAGTTGCCTTGCAATCCCGGTTGATGTCAATATTGGCAACTGAGGCAGAATTCACGGATCAGTTTCTGCACGGTCGGGTAGTCGGTAGCCAATGGGAACTGCGGGAACTGCTCCCGGACTTTATCCGAGGGCCGGAAGAGTATCCCCAAGTCCGCTTCCGCAAGCATGGCAGTATCGTTATAGGAATCGCCCATCGCAATGACTGAGAAATTCAGCTGCTTCAAGGCCAGCACGGCATGACGTTTGCCATCTTGCAGGCGCAAGCGATAATTGCAGATATTGCCGTCCGCATCTACCTCCAGAGAGTTGCATAACAGCGTCGGCCAGGATAGTTTTTCCATAAATGGCGTGGCAAACTGATAAAATGTGTCAGAAAGAATCACGCATTGGTAGCGCTGGCGCAACCAATGCATATATTCAGCGGCTCCGGGCAGCAACTCCATCTTGGCGATCACCTCCTGGATATCAGCCAGCTTCAGATTATTCTCCCGCAGAATAGTGAGACGGCGACGCATCAGGACATCATAATCAGAAATATCCCGGGTGGTCAGACGCAATTCCGAAATGCCGGTTTTTTCGGCAAAGGCAATCCATACTTCAGGGGTCAAGACACCTTCCAAATCCATGGCTACAATGGGCGGTCGAACTGACATTGTTACTCCCCAATAAGATAAGGCAAAAAACATTTCCGGAGCAGCGAAGCGCTTGCCGGCAGCCGGCCGGCACAGACCAATAATTGCTCTTAGTACGGTGCATAAACGCCATATTTACGAGTCAAGGTAGCGATCTCAGCATCGTAAGACTTGATTTCTTTTTCATCCTGGCTGCAGTTTCGTAAAGCCAGCAGGTGGAGGATTTTCTGCCCCGCCCATTCATTGCTCAGGTCACGGCTGCCAGTCGGGCAATCGCGGTAGCGGCGGCGGAAAATCAAGTCTCTGGTTTT
>JAAZIZ010000226.1 GCA_012800565.1 Lentisphaerota bacterium | reverse complement strand
TTTGAAGTATCTGATATGCCCGGTGTGGTTGCTTTGCAGCACTGCGTTGCGGTCGCCTTCGGGATCGTAGGGAATGACCCAGACTGGGCGGGACAATATGACCTCACCGGGGAGCATATTGGCACCCACCATAATGTTGCGGATGGCCTGTTTGCCGAATTCATACTCGAATTCCCCCAGAGCGTGCTGGACAGAGAATTCGAAGCAGATGGCATAGGAATTCTGCCGGCGTGAGCCCTGCCAGGTCAGATTTCCCTTTGACCAGTCTTCGGGGTCGGGGTTGGTCATGACTACTGCTTCGATGCCGGCATAGCGGGCAATCGGGAGGTTTTTGGCGTGGCTGTTGAAGATCAGCGGTTTGCGGGCCTGATGGCAGTGCAGGTCCAGGATGATGTTGGCCTCGCTGGCGATTTCCTGCCAGAGCCAGGCGGTGATCTGTCCGGCTACGCCGAAATCGCCGGGGCGGTTCCAGAGCCGGTTCATATTGTACATCGTCTTGGTGTCGCTGCGTCCCAGTCCCCAAGGACAGAAATTGTGGCGGAAGCGCGAGTAGTAGTAGTCCTTGATTTTGCTGAGGTCCTCGCGTTCGGGATAAAATTCGTAGTCCATTTCCAGGGCCAGCGGATTGGCGCAGGGGCAGATATGCACCGTGCCGGCGAAATCCCGGTCTGCGAGTTCGGCGGCGAATTCAGGCAGCAGGCAGGGGCCGGAATGTTCCATGCCATGTTGTCCGGCGATGATGGTCAGAACCGGTCCCGGCCGTGCGCCGGTCAAGGTCCAGTAGGTGACCTGGAAATTTCTGCCTTGTGCGGTGGTGAATGATTTGCGGGTGATTTTCATGATTTGTCCCTGGTTGCTGTGATCTTATGACTGAAGAGGAAACAACGATGGAGCAGGAAATCTTGCCGGCATTGCCGGGTCTGAGCCGGGCTTGGGAGTATGTGCGTTCCCGGGCGCCTTTCCGGCCGCGTCTGGCGGTGGTACTGGGTTCCGGTTTAGGTGAATTTGTCGACACAGTGGAAGTCGTCACGGTGATTGACGGACGGCAGATACCGGATTTTCCGGCCGCGACCGTGTCCGGGCACCGCGGCAAGATGGTCTTTGCCCGTCTTGAGGGCGTGCCGCTGTTGCTTTACCAGGGGCGTTATCATTACTATGAGGGGCATACTGCGGCAGAATGTGCCCTGCCGGTGCGGCTGGCCCGGCTGCTGGGGTGTGAGATTGCGGTGCTGACCAATGCCGCCGGGGGCATCAATGCAGATTTCCGGCCTGGGGATTTTATGCTGCTGACCGACCATCTGTCATTCCTGCTGCCCTCGCCGCTGCGGGGGCAGAACTGCGAACAGCTGGGACCGCGTTTCCCGGACATGAGCGAAGTCTATGACCGCAGCCTGCGCGATTGTGTCCTGGCAGCGGCACGCGAAGAGTCGATTCCGCTGCATCAGGGAGTGTACATCCAGACCGCAGGGCCGAATTTCGAGACCCCGGCGGAAATCCGGTTCTACCGTCTGGCGGGAGCGGATGCAGTCGGGATGTCCACAGCGACGGAAGCGATTGCGGCGCACCATTGCGGTCTGCGGGTCTGCGGGCTGTCCTGCATCGCCAATCTGGCGGCCGGGATGTCGGGCCAGGCATTGAGCATTGAGGAGGTGCAGGTCAATGCCGTGCAGTCCGGCCCGACTTTCCGGCGGCTGCTGCGGGCGGCACTGCTGCGCATGGCCAGGGAGGAGCTGCCGGGGGCAGACGGTTAATCCGGGTCGATGATATCGGCGATGATGTCGCTCTGCTCCTGCAGGATTTTCTGGAAATTCTGATAGATCAGGATATTCTGTTCATTCTGCCTGGGCTCAGTCTTCAGCCAGTCCTGGAGCTGTTTTTCGGTATCGTCAAGCAGGGCCCGCGCTTCACGGTATTTCTGCTGGTTCTCCGGAGCCTGTTGCGAGATTATGGCTTCCAGCATATTCTTTTCCGTCTCAATACTGAGCTCCTGCATCTCTTTCTCTATGGCCTGCATCTGCTCATGGTATTTTTGCGAGAGCTCATCGGCTTTGGCTTTGCGGGCATTGATTTGGTCATACAGCGCCTGGACTTGCTCGCGTTTGCCGTCCGGAAGCCTGGCGATCATCTGTTTGACTCCGGCTTCGCGTTGGCGCAGGATTTGCTTGATTGAGCGTTTGAAAGTCTGAGGGGTATTGCTTTCGCGCAGCTGGATATTTCCCAGGCGCCGTCCATCGTGTTCGAGCAATATCAAGGTGGGAAAAGCCTCGATTTGATATCTAGCCTGTATGGCGCTGTTCTGCTTCTGCAGGTCTTCAGAGATCAGAGTGGGGTTTTGGGGGAAATCCAGGTACACCAACAGCATTTTGTCGGCGACCCAGTCCTGCCACTCTTTTTGATTCAGGACATCGCGGTACAGGAATTTGCAGTACTTGCACCAGTCTGAGCCGGTGAAATAGAGCAATATGGGCAGCTCTTTTTCCGCCGCGAGTTTTTCTGCGGCCGGGAGATCGCTGGTCCAGACGCCGACCCTGGCACCGATACGATCGATGTCGAAGTTCGGGCCGATTTCCAGGAGAGCGGCATCCAATACTGGCTGCCCGGAGAGGTTTCCGGTTGAGGATTGGGCGGGGTTCTCGCCGCCGCAGCTGAAGAGCAATAGACTGGATACGGACAGGATAAGAGCTAAGGACAGGATTTTCATCAGTTTTTCCTTTGGTTAAAATGCGGGAAAATTATTATCGGAGTACAAATTTGGCAAAAAGATAGTATATTGGCCAGCGGACCAAAAGCGGGGCAATTCTATAACGTGTTCTCTTAAACGGATTTTTCAAGTGGCCGCAGGAAAAATGCAGGATCAAGCAGGCCGGGATTGGCGAATTGCTCTGAATGGGCAACCGTCTGTATGTTTCTGCTGAAGTCTTTGGCTGCTGTTTGGAGCAGTTTCAGCCGGTTGTTGCAAGGAAAGGAGAAGCAAAATGTCGTTGCTGATTATCAATGCGAAGGTTATTTCTCCGGGTCAGGAGCTTCCCGGGGCTGCGGTTCTGGTGGAAGGTTCCCGGATTGCCCGGGTCTATGCCGCGGGGGAGTCTCTGCCTGCGGCGTCAGAGACCTACGATGCCGGCGGGAAGATGCTTATGCCCGGTTTTATCGACCCCCATTGTCATGGCGGCATGGGCTATGAGGCCACCAGCGACGACAGCCGGGCAGTACGGATTATCGCTGAAGCCAAGCTGAAAGAGGGCGTGACCTCGTTCTGCCCGACTACCTTGACTCTGCCTGAGGAGAAACTCGCCGCCAGTATGCGTAATATCGAAGCCTACCGCCGGAATCCTTCTGGCAGCAAAGTCCTGGGTACGCATCTGGAGGGACCGTACATCAACCCCGCTTGCACCGGGGCTCAGAATCCGGCTTATCTGCGCCAGGCTGATCTGGCGGAAGTGCTGCGTCTGCATGCCATTTCGCCGGTGGCGCTGATCAGCTACGCCATTGAGATGCCCGGCAGTCTGGAATTCACCCGTGCCTTGGCTGATACCGGCATCAAAGCCAGCTGCGGCCATACCAATGCCACCTACGCTCAGTTCAAGGCCGGCATGGAACTGGGATTGTCGCGGCTGACCCATTTCTGCAATCAGATGACCAAGCTGCATCATCGTGAAATCGGCCTGGTCGGAGCCGGTTTGTACGAGGACACGGTGTCTATAGAGATGATCTGCGACAAAATTCATCTGAGCCCGGACATGATCCGCCTGGCTTTCAAGGTCAAGCCGATAGAGAAGATACTGCTGATCTCCGATGCCATGGAGGCGACTGGCCTGCCGGACGGTGACTACCAGCTGGGCGGTCTGGCGGTGGTGGTCGCGGACGGGGCTGCGCGCCTGGCCAGTGACGGTGCCTTGGCCGGCAGCACTCTGAAGTGCAATACCGCGCTGCAGAACATCGTCGAGGTCACCGGTCTGCCGCTGCCGGAGCTGGTCAAGACCACTTCCTGGAATCATGCCTGTGATCTGGGCATCAGTGATCTGGGCAAGATTGAGGCCGGTTTCGTGGCTGACTTGGCCCTGCTCGACGAGCAGTTCCAGGTCGCGGCGGTATTCGTTGACGGACAGCGCCGGAAATAATGGCGCAGCCATCCTCCCCGCAGACAGCGGTGCTGCGGGGAACCATATAATCAAGATATTTCAGGAGTATGCCTGCATCCGGGCTGCGATGTCGGCGGCGATGGCTTCTGCCGTGAGGCCGAATACTTCCCGCAGTTTTTGCGGTTTGCCATGAGGAATGATTGCATCTGCCGGCCAGCCGTATCCCTGGACCGGCTGGTGCGGCTGGTTGCCCAGGGCTTCAGTCAAGGCGCTGTACAGTCCGCCGCTGAGGCAATGGTCCTCAATGCTGAACTGCGGCAGATAGGCAAATTTCCTGGCCAGTTCAGCCGGAAAGGGAGCCATAAAGCGGGGATTCACAATCTGGGCCGGGAGCTGATGCTGGTGCAGCAGGATGGCAGCGACGGCAGAGGCGGTTCGGAGCTCCGCCCCCAAACCCCAGAGCAGGAGCTTGGGAACGGCTCCGCCTGGTACAGGCAGCAGCGCGGCCTGGCCAAGCTGCAGAGGTTCCGGGGGGCAGTCCGGGTCGGGTTGCCATGGTGTGCCCTTGGGATAGCGCAACAGCACTGGCTGTTTCAGGTCGTAGGCCCAGTTCAGCATGGCGACCAGCTCCGCAGTGCTGGCCGGCTGCATAATGACCAGTCCCGGCAGGGATCTGAGGAAAGCCAGATCATAGATTCCGTGGTGGGTCGGTCCGTCTTCGACCACTCCGGCGCGGTCACAGGCGAAGATCACCGGGAGCTGGCTGAGGAGCACATCGGTGTAGAGGCAATCCAAAGCCCGTTGCAGGAAAGTCGCGTAGATGGCGCAGACCGGGCGGCGTCCCGCACTGGCCAGTCCGGCTGAGAATGACACTGCGTGTGCTTCGGCAATGCCGACATCGTGGCATTGCTGCGGGAAATTCTGCTGGAAAGCGAGCAGTCCGGTGCCGGGAATCATAGCTGCGGAGACGGCTTCGAGCTCGGGATGTTTCCGGCCCAGTTCAACCATGACCTGGCTGAAAGCAGCGGTGAAGCTGCCGCCTTCAGGCGGGGCAATGGCGCCATCGGGCAGGGAGTAGCCGCTGACGCCGTGATAGCGGGTCGGGTTGGTGCTGGCGAAATCGCAGCCGCGGCCTTTCTCGGTCAGGACATGCAGGATAAGCGGCCCGCTCAAGTTCCTGGCCCGGGCGAGTACTTCCAGCAGAACTGACAAGTCATGCCCGTCGATCGGTCCGAGATAGCGCAGGCCGAGTTCCTGGAATAGTGCGCCGGGGGGCAGCAGCAGCCCTTTAAGCGAGTCTTCCAGGCGGCGGATAAGATTGCGCAGCCGGCCAGGGCAGGGCGACTTTTCCACCACTTTGATTACACCACGGCGGAAGCGGTTGTACATTTTGCCGGAGATCAGGCGGTTCAGGCAGCGGGCCATGGCACCGACATTGGGCTGGATTGACATCTGGTTGTCATTGAGGATAACCAGCAGGTTCTGGCCATACGTTTTGGCCATATCCAGTGCTTCCCAGGAGATGCCGCAGGTCAGGGCGCCATCGCCGACTACCGCGATGGCTTTGCGGGATTGCCCGGCCTGGCTGCTGGCGGCAGCGTTTCCCAGCGCCAGTGAGATTGCAGTGCCGGCATGCCCGGCGGCGGCAGGGTCGTGGATGGATTCAGTGGGAGTGGGGAAACCGGCGCAGCCCTGGTATTGCCTGAGGGCAGAGAATAGTTCCTGCCGTCCGGTCAGGAGTTTGTGGGCGTAGGCCTGGTGCCCGACATCGAAGAATATAGTGTCTTCCGGTGATTGGAAGGTTTTATGCAGGGCGACTATAAGTTCTACTGTACCCAGGCTGGCCGCCAGGTGTCCGCCATTTTCCGCCACGGTGCCGATAATGGTGCTGCGGATTTCCTGGCAGAGCTCAGTCAGCTGGGCGGTATTGAGTTTCTGCAAATCAGCGGGTTGGTGGAGGTGTTCCAGGAACATCAGTGGAGACCTTGGTCAGGGCAGCCGGGAGAAACAGTCAGTCTTGTTCCCAGTTGCGGTTTTCCGGATAGCGCCAGATGCGCCAGAGGAAGAGCGGATTGCCGATGATATAGCGTTTGAACATCCGGCGCGGTTCCTGCCAGAGCCGGAACAGCCACTCTCCCCGCAGGCGCCGCAGCCACTGCGGCGCACGCGGGATGCGGCCGGAGGCAAAGTCCAGCAGTCCTCCCACGGCCAGGCAGACTCGGCAGTTCAGCTGCTCCCGATGCTCGGCAATCCAGAATTCCTGCTTGGGCACTCCCATTGCGACCAGGAGGATATCAGGTGCTTTGGCATTGATGTCGTTGATCAGCTCGGTGCAGTCGTCCTGGAAATATCCGTGCCAGGTTCCCAGGATGCGCAATTCCGGGTATTCGGCCTCGAGTTTCTCCTTGGCGGCCTCGGCCACCCCCGGTTTCCCCCCGAGCAGATAGAGGCTGTGGCCGGCTTGGCAGAGCAGCGGCAGCATATCCGTGCCGTTGACATTTTCCGCCACCGGGGTGCGGCGGCTCCAGGCAGCGATGGCGACCCCGACACCATCGGCCCAGACCTGGTCGGCCTTATTCAGCAGCCTGGCATAAGCGCGGTCACGGAAAGCAAGGTTCAGGCAGTGGGCATTGACGAAGCAGCAGAATGCAGGCAGCGGCGCCGGTCTGGCGACATAGCCGGCGATGGCGTCCAGTGCCTCCTGCATGCTGCCGGTGGAAAATGTCACTCCGAAGACGCGGGCCTGGCGGTGCTCAGCAGTACGGGTGGATGATGTGGTCACAACGCTTGTCCCTGGGTTGGGGTTGCCATTGTTCAAAGCAGGAAAATGCAGTCAACAGCACAACGCCAACGCGGGGGGATTATGGTTTTGGGGGAAGCGGGGATAAGAAAAAAGCCGGACAATGCAGGGTGACATTGTCCGGCGAGAGCAAAAGGAACTGCGGATCAGAGCGGCGGAAAGTTCCGGGCTCTTCTTGACCCGATTACAGTATTATTTTCACGGTTCGGAGGAAAACAGGATTATTTCTGCAATTTCTGCAGTTCCTGAACCCGGGCGGCGAGTTTGCTGCCGGCCCGGAATTTAACGACTTTGCGCTCGGGGATAGTCACGGTGATGCTGGGCTTGTTGGGGTTGCGTCCGATGCGGCTCTTCTGGGTGACGATCTCGAAAACACCGAAACCGCGCAGTTCGATATGCCCACCGCTGGCCAGTTCATCGGAGATGATATCCAGAGTGGCTTGAAAAGCGTCAATGGCTTCCTGTTGCGTTAAATTGGTGCGCTCAGCGATGGCAATGGCGATTTTTCTTTTGGTCATGGTAGCGCTCATGTCAGATTTTCCTTTTCTTTTCTTCTCTGGTTGGGTTTACAATATCAGGGTATGGAAATACTCACAGCCTTGGTGGCCTGAACTGCTTGCTTGATTTTCTCAACTGCCTCAGCCGGTACCGGCCGGTCAGTCAGGACGATGGAGAGTGCCTTGCTGCCCTCGGTATTCCGGGGGGCATGGATGTCTTCGATATTGATGTTGTTTTGCGCACAGGCGGAGGTGATCTGAGCCAGTACTCCGGGGCGGTCAGCATATTCAACGATAAAGATATTGCCTTGTGGTACCAGATAGATGCGGTTGAAGTCATCTATGCGGGAGATCATCAGGGTGTTCTCGGTAATGGTGCCACGGAGGCTTACTTTGCTGCTGCCGGTCTCCAAATCAATAGTCATGGCATTGCCGTAGCGCTTCATCTCGTCCACCGGGCGGCTTTCGTAATTGATGCCGCGGTCCTGGAGGAAGGCCAGGGCCTCTTCCGGGGCCTGCTGCGGGTCGAAATTGTCAGACAAGGCGCTGCAGATCGGTGCCACGAACCACTTGGCGAAGCGGTTCAAGTCACCGTAGAAGCTGCAGCGGATCTGGCTTACCGGGGTCTTTTTACCGATCAGGTGCCGGGCTACGTAGGCCAGCTTGTAGGCCAGATGCTGGTAACTGGCGCTCAGCCCGTCAGGCAGGCCCTTGTTGACCACGAAATTGGTGACGCTCTTCTCGAAGTAGTCCTGCAGCTGTTCGGCTGCACGCTTGGCAGCAGTGAAGTTCGCCTCTCTGGTGTTGGCCCCCAGGTGGGGGAGCATCACATCGGCGATATCGACCACGCTTTTCACCCCAGGGGCATCCTGGGTGTAGACGTCGGTGCAGAAAACCAGCTGTTTCTCCTCCTTGAGGCTCCGGATGGCATCCTCATCGACAATGCCGGCGCGGGCGCAGTTGATCAGCATGCAGCCGGTTTTGACCAGAGACAGCAGCGAAGCGTTGATCATCTTGCGGGTCTCGTCATTTTCCGGGATATGCAGGGTGATGATATCAGCATTGCTGAAGATAGTCTCCAGATCGACCAGCTTGGCATCGACGTCTTCGGCTTTGGCTTCTGAGATGACCGGGTCGTAGGCCAGGATTTTCATATCGAAACCGGCGGCATGGCGGGCCACCAGTTGGCCGATGTTACCCAGTCCGACGATGCCGATTGTCTTGCCGGTCAGTTCCCGGCCCATGAACTTCTTCTTTTCCCAGCCTCCGGCCCGGGTGTCGATATCGGCGGGGATCAGGTGCCGGTATGCTGCCAAGGCCATGGCGAAGACCTCTTCGGCTACGGCATTGGCATTGGCGCCAGGTGTGTTCATGACATCAATGCCCTTGCGCCGGGCGTATTTGATGTCGATGGTGTCATATCCGGCACCGGCCCGGACGATCAGGCGCAGTTTGGGCAGCACATCCATGATCTCTGGAGTGACTTTTTCGCTGCGGACGATCAAGGCTTCGGTCTGGGGGTAGTTCAGGGCCAGCGTCAGCAAATCAGCACTGCTGTCCTGGACTACCCGGTAGCCGCTCGTCTCCAGGATATTGGCCGCAATTTTATCCAACTTGGTGGGAATAAGCACGTATTTCATGGCAGTCATCGGTCCTTGTTAAGGCACAGAAACATTACTTTGACTTATGGTGTTAAACCTCAGAGGTTCTGCAGGGCCTGGAGCAATACTCCGGCTGCGACTGCAGAGCCGATGACTCCGGAGACGTTCGGGCCCATGGCATGCATAAGCAGGAAGTTCTGGGGGTCGTGTTCCAGGCCGACCTTGTTGACCACCCGGGCGGCCATGGGCACGGCCGAGACACCGGCAGCGCCGATCATAGGGTTGATCTTGCCGCCGGAGAGCTTGCACATCAGGCGCCCCAGCAGGAGTCCGCCGGCGGTGCCGAGGGAGAAAGCTACCAGGCCCAGGCCCAGGATACCCAGGGTCTCGAAGTTCAGGAATTTATCGGCGGAGAGCTTGGAGCCCACGCTCAGTCCCAGGAAGATGGTCACGATATTGATCAAGGCATTCTGGGCGGTGTCGCTGAGACGGTCAACGCACATGCATTCACGCATCAGGTTACCGAGCATCAGCATGCTGATCAGCGGTCCGGCATCAGGCAGCAGCAGGCAGCAGAGCAGGGTGATGAAGAGCGGGAACACGACCTTCTCCAGCTTGGTGACCTTGCGCAGCTGAGTCATTCTGATTTTGCGTTCATGCACCGGAATCAGGGCTTTGATGATGGGAGGGAAGATAATCGGCACCAGAGCCATATATGAGTATGCAGCCACGGCGATTGAGCCGAGCAGATTGGGGGAGAGGCGGCTGGCCAGGAAGATGGCGGTGGGGCCATCCGCTCCGCCGATGATGCCGATGGAGGCGGCGTCTTTCAGGGAGAAATTGATGATATAGTCTGGGGTGAAATGGCTGATCAGCACTGCTCCGATGAGGGCGCCGAAGATGCCCAGCTGTGCTGCTCCGCCCATCAGTGCGGTTTTGGGGTTCGCGATCAGCGGCCCGAAATCGGTCATGGCCCCTACTCCCATAAAGATGATCAGGGGATAGATGCCGAGATTAACACCTTGGAACAGTATGCCCAGGATGCCGTCTGGCCCGGCCATGTCCGCGAGGGGGATATTGCTCATCACCGCCCCGAAGCCGATCGGCAGGAGCAGCAGCGGTTCGAAGCCCTTGAAGATGGCCAGGTAGATCAGAATGAGCCCGACGCCGATCATAATCACCCGGCCGATGCCGAGCGTCCAGTCCAGCTTGGTCATGACAATGAAGTTGTTCAGGCCGGTGCTCTTCCAAAGGTCTTTCAGCATGCTGCCCATCTTGAATTCTGTAGGTTTGCTGGGAGTGACCGAGTCGTGGGCGATTACCTGAGGCAGGAGTTTGAACAACACATCGCCTTGCTGCAATTTAAACCCCAGCTGAAAATTTTCCCCCAGTCCGATCACTTTGCAGGCGATGCCGCTTTTGATTTCCGGCTTGCTGCGGGAGGGGATGGGCTGTCCCTTGGCATCGGTGATGTAGGTGTTGTTGATTTTCAGGATGCCCATGGGCCGCCCCGGGTTGATATCCATGCCGGCTCTGACGGAGACCTGATACACGGTGGCGGGATTAGGCCATTGATAAGTGACCGTGATCACGCCGTTGCTGTCCTGGGTACAGCGGAAAAGCCCGTCGTTGGTATTGAAATTCAGGAGCGAATTTTCCAGCGACAGTTTGTCAGTGGCACCAGGCAGCAGAGCGCAGGGTGATTGCTTAGTCAAGTTGGCCGCCTGGCAGCAGGTTTCAGTTTGGGCCTGGCAGAGCGTACCGAGCAGACCGGCAAAGGCCAACAGACATATGTAAGCATATTTCATAATTAAACCTCATCAATTAAACAAAAAAGGTGGTTTTGCCCGGCCGCCGCAAGAGCGCTCCTGCGGCATTGCCGATGGTGCTTACGTTTAGATAATGGCAATTACCTGTCCGGCCTCGACCGTGTCACCATTGTCGACCAGCAGAGACTGGACCACGCCGTCCTGGAAAGCCTTGATGGGTTGCTCCATCTTCATCGCTTCCAGGATGATGATATCATCACCGGATTTGACGGACTGACCGACCGCAACTACGACCCGCAGAACCGTGCCAGGCATGGGTACGGTGATTTCTGTGCCGGAACCACTGGCGACCGGAGCTGCCGCCGGGGCCGGAGCAGTATCCGCAACCGGAGCCGCCGCTGGAGCCGGGGCGGCAGCCGGAGCCGGGGTGATGCTGGTGATGGCGGGTTTGCAGCCGGCGGCGGCAGGGGCCACTTCGACATGATAGGACTTGCCGTTGACCACGACTGTGTAGGCGCCGCTGCTGGCGGCAGCTTTGGCGGGGGCAGCCGGTTTTTCTTCTTCCTTGAAGCGCACGCCCAAGGGTTTCTTGCCTTGCAGGAAAGCCAGGCCTTTGTCTTCGCAGCAGGACAGAATAAAAACATTCTCTTCGGTGACAGGCAGTCCGGCTTCTTTGAGCTTGTCCTCAGCCTGTTTAATCCCCAGGGCGGGGTTCTGATCATTGAGCAGGCGCGGGTCTTCGGTGGTGGGCTGCAGATTCAACTCCTGGGCGGCCAGCTTGACGATTTCCGGGTCGGGAGTGGACGGGGTGCGGCCGAAATATCCCAGCACCATTTTACCGTATCCGTCGGTGATTTTTTTCCACGGTCCCAAGGTGACGTTGGCGAAAGCCTGCTGGAAATAGAATTGCGAAACTGGTGTGACCGAGGTGCCGAAACCGCCGCGCTCCACGACTTCGCGCATGGCCTTGATGACTTCAGGGAACAGATGCAGGCATTTGTTGTCGCGCATCATCTGGGTATTGGCGGTCAGTGCACCACCCGGCATGGGCGAGAGGGTGATGCGGGGGTTGGTCTCCTTGGCTTCAGGCGGCAGCATGTACTTGCTCATGCATTCCTCGAACACATCCTCGGCTTTGAGGATTTTCTCGTAGTCAATATCAAGGGTGTAATCGGTGCCTTTCAAGGCATGCCACATGGTCAGGATGTCGGGCTGGCCGGTGCCGCCGGACATCGGGCGCATGGACAAGTCGATGATTTCCGCGCCGCCTTCCAAGGCCGCCATATAGCAGGCTACCGACATGCCGGCGGTGTCATGGGTGTGCATCTCAATCGGGCAGTCTTGCATACCGGCGGCATCCAGGATTTCCCGGGCCCGCTTTATGGTCGCCTTGATGGTAGCCGGAGTGCTGGTGCCGGAGGCGTCCTTGAAGCAGAGACTGTGGAATTTCAGGCCGTTGGCCAGCACTTTTTCCAGCACATCGCAATAGAATTTGGCGGTGTGGGCGTAAGTATCCGTCACGCCCGGAGGCAGGCCCATCAGAGTGATGGCCACCTGGTGCTGCAGGCCGTTGTCATAGATGCACATCCCGGAGTATTCCAGGTTGCGCACGTCATTCAGGGCGTCAAAATTGCGGATGGTGGTAATGCCGTGTTTCTTGAACAGCTTGGCATGCAGATTGATAATATCACTGGACTGGGAGGAGAGCCCGACCACGTTGATGCCACGGGCCAAGGTCTGCAGGTTGATTTCCGGCCCGACCGTCTTGCGGATCAGGTCCATTGAGTCGAATGCATCTTCCTGGCAATAGAAGTATGGACTTTGGAAACGTGCCCCGCCGCCGACTTCCAGATGGGTGATACCTGCATCTACAGCTGCCCGCAACGCGGGGATGAAGTCTGCAGTGATTACTCGGGCACCGATGACGGATTGAAAACCATCACGGAAGGACGTGTCCATAAAACGGATTTTTTTCATTACTGCTCCTGATTATGTTTGACTTCGATTAGGAAGATACTATGGCAAAATACTGAGCTGCAGCATTGCAGGCAGGGCTGCAGTACTCACTGGGCGTTGAATTTCTGGATGGCGGCGCTGGCGACTGCCACCAGCTCACCGTCATCAGACGTGGCTGCTGCCGCTGCCGGCCTGACTGGTGCCGGGCGCTTTGAAGTCGTCTTGGTGGGCTCGGGCAGCAGATGCGCGTATTTGCCGGCAATACTGCTGACCCAGTCGGAGACAATGATCTGGATGCCGAGGAAAATAAATACAAATCCCATACCGAGGACTGAAATAATCACTGCATTGACCAGCAGTTCCATGGCTAATTCCTTACATTTTAGGGGTTATATTATGGAGTGCAGACAGACGTAATTGACTGCAGACGTTTCTACGGGCAAAGAAATAATATAGTTCCTGTTAAAGCATTTTCCAATGTATTTCGGCGTATCCGCAAATTTGCTTTCGATTTTTGCCCTCCGCCGCAGAAATCCGGTCATTTTTATTCTGCCGGCTGGCTGTTTTGCACTCTGTTGTCGAACTCTGTCAGGCATCAGAACGGAAGAGCAGCTCGCGTTCATCGCCGTTGCAGACCACAGTCTCGACCGGGTGGAATTTTGTTCCCAGGCGGTAATAGAGGAGATTACGTTCATCCAGGGCGTAGCGTCCGGCGGCAAAATCATGCACCACTGCGGGGAGCACGTTCCAGTCCCCGTCGCATTTGAGACGTTCCTGGTTATGGCGGGCGATTTCTTCCAGGCGGTCCTGGAAACCTCCGGC
>JAAZIZ010000225.1 GCA_012800565.1 Lentisphaerota bacterium | reverse complement strand
TCCCGCGCAGAAATTCATTGCCGGGATTAGGGTTGGCGATCTTCGCCTGGACTTCCTCAACCGGCAAAGCGAAGACTCCGCTCCAGAATTTGGCTGCGCCTTCAACTCCGCCGTATTCCTGCAAGGCTTTGTCATAGTAGGCCCGCACGATATGCCGTTCAGTGGCATTGCCTTTCGGGGTCAAGGGCAGGACATCACGGTCGTAGTCCAGGCACAGGGGGGCGATTTTACCATTCACCCGCCTGATCAGCGCACGGTTGCGCAGATGCGACTGCGAGAGCATCCCCTGGAAGACCTCGGCTGCAGCACTGCCCGGTGGCGGCAGCTGCACGAAGCCCATGCCCATGAAATAGAGCACTCCCGGCTCGCCCGGGGAATTGATCTCAGCCTGGGAATATTCCGGGAAAAAGACCCGGCTTTCAAAGCCGACTGCGGCCCGCAGTGCAAGCAGGTCTGCGGCCGCCAGAAATTCCTCCATTCCCTGCAGGACATCAAAATCGCAGATGGCTGCACTATAGAGGCCGAGTTTCTTCATTTCGTAGGCCACCCGGGTGGGTGACCATCCTTCCCCATTGTAGGAAAAGAAGGTATGGATATGCATATTCAAGTCCTGGCTCTCGGGAGGAAATACAGCCCCGGCCAGCATTTTCTCCAGGCTCCGACGGCGCACTTTGGAATCGAAAGACGACAAATCAGCCAAAATATCCGACATAGACAGCTCCTTCATATTCCTCTTTGAGGAAGATTCATTGCCCTTATGGTTAGAACAGCCCTTGCACTTTGCCGGTATTCACATCGACATCAATGCGCCGGAATCCGGGGTCAGAACCGGTACCCGGCATCAGTTTGATATCACCTGCCACCGGAACCACAAATCCCGCCCCCTTGTACAGCAGTATATCCCGGACCGGCAGGCGCCAGCCTTTGGGCCGGCCTTTCACGGTCGGATCATGCGAGAGACTCAGGTGCGTCTTGACCATGCAGGTCCCCAGCTGCCAGTTCTCCTGGTCGGCAGAAAGCTGCTCCAGCTTCTCCCTGGCGGCAGGCAAAAAGTCCACCCCATCGGCACCATAAACTTCGCGGGCGATAATTTCGATTCTCTCCTGCAACGGGGTATTCAAGTCATACAAGTACTTGAACTGCTTCGGCTCGGCGGCGGCGGCTTCCACCGCGGCAGCCAGTTCCAGAGCCCCGGCACCGCCCTTGAGCCAATGCTCCGAGCAGGCGGCCAAGGCACCGGCCTGTTCCGCAATCCGCTTAACCAGGGCAATCTCAGCCGCGGTATCGGTATAGAAACTGTTGATGCAGACCACCGGCCGGACACCGCTTTTCTTGACCGTCTCGATATGGGCCAGCATATTCTCGCAGCCTTTCTCCAGCAGCGCCAGATTCTCTTGCCGGTATGCGTCAGGCAACGCCAGGCCGGGCTTTACCTCCGGACCGCCGCCATGCATCTTCAGAGCCCGGATCGTGGCCACGATCACCACCGCATCCGGAGTCAGGCCGGAATAACGGCATTTCAAATTCCAGAATTTCTCGTATCCGATATCGGCTCCAAAGCCGCTTTCGGTGATATGATATTCGCTCATTCGCACGCCGATTTTATCAGCGATCACCGAGCTCTGTCCGATGGCGATATTGGCAAATGGCCCGGCATGCACCAGCACCGGCTGTCCTTCGATGCTCTGGGCCAGCGTGGGATTCAGGGTTTCGACCATCCAGGCGCACATGGCGCCATCGACCTGCAAATCGCGGGTAGTGATCGGCTTGCCGCTCCGGCTGTAAGCCAGGACGATGCGGCCGATGCGCTCACGCATATCCGCCAGGCTCTCGGATACTGCCAGAATGGCCATCAATTCGCTGGAGACGGCAATGGCAAAGCCGGACTGCATCTCCAAGCCATCCATCTTGCCGCCCTGCCCGATAGTGATGTTCCGCAAGGCCTGGGCGCAGAAATCTATAATCCAGCGGCTCTGCACGCGTTCCGGATCGATATCGAGGCGTGTCAGGCCCCGCTTGGCCAAGGCTTCGTCATCGTAGTTGTTCTCGTGCTGCATCCGGGCGGTCAGCGCCACCATGCCCAGATTGTGAGCATTGCAGATTTTATCAATATCACCAGTCAGCCCCATGGAGAAAGGCGTCAGGGGCAGCCATTGTGCCAGCCCTCCCCCGGCAGCCGAGCCTTTGATATTGAAAGTCGGTCCGCCGCTGGGCTGGCGGATAGCGCCGGTAACCCGCCGGCCGAGCTTTCCCAGCCCCTGGATAAGGCCCAGGGTAGTGGTAGTCTTGCCTTCCCCCAATGGCGTTGGAGTAATGGCAGTCACATCGATATACTTCCCCAGGGGCGCCCGGGCCAGGCGGCTCAAGACCATTTTCTGATCAATCTTAGCCAACTGCCGCCCCATCGGGATAACCTCTTCGGGAAGCAAGCCCAAATCTGCGGACAATTCCGCGATGCTCTTGAGATTTGTTTCGGCAGCTTCGGCAATCTGCCAGTCGGCCATTTTAGTAGGGTCCAGTGTTTTTTGGCTCATTGTCATGCTTCCATTTTAAGGCTGAAACGTTCAAGGCTCCAGCCTGCAGTTTATTCCTCGTTGATAAGCGAGAGCAGTTGCTCAATATCCAGGCTGATTTTGTCCCCGGCTTGCAAGCCCAGCTGCGAGACCATGCCTGACCGTAATTCCTGCGCGATCTGGGCCGCAGCACCGCTGCTGTAAGTAGGCAGCCGGCTCTCGTATTCCAAATCCGACTCGCCCGGCTGCTGTGGCGGCTCAGGCGGCATGTGCACGGCCGCGACCACCACCCCCTGGCGATTCACGAAAATCACATCCAGAGGCAGCGGGGTGTTTTTCATCCAGAAGCGCAGCACGCGCTCCTGCGGGAAGACAAAAATCATCCCCTGGTCCTCCGCCAGTTCGCGTCGATGCATCAGCCCGCGGGAACGCTCGCTGTCGTTCAAAGCCAGCTCCAGGCGGGCAAAAAATATCTCACCGATCTGCAGGGGCCAGTACTGCGGACGCGCCTTTTTCCCCTCTCCGGCAAACCCCGCCAGACACAGCAGCAAGACCAGGCAAAGAATCTTTTTCATTTTGGGAAATACCTTGCTTCCAGCATAATACACAGACAGTGATAAATCGGCAGATGGTACTCCTGAGCCAGGTAGGTCTCCTTGGCCGGCACCCGGATGCAGACATCAGCCAACTGGGCGAGCTTTCCGCCCTCCCCGGCACTAAGGCCGATACTGCGCAGACCGCGCTGCCGGGCCACCCTCAGAGCATAACGGACATTGGCGGCATTGCCGGAAGTCGAAATAGCGATCAGGACATCACCGGGCTGCCCCAATGCAAACAACTGCTGGGCCGGGCCCAAATCGCCACCGAGATCATTGGCCACTGCGCTGCTGATCGCTGTCTGGCTCATCAGGCAGACCGCCCGCAAACCGTACTGCAGACGATCGGCCAGCACTGCGCCATCCTCCCCGGCAGCAATGAAGTCGTTCCGGTCACGTTCATTCAGGGGGCGCTTGCGGACAAAGCCTTTGAGCAATTCACCCACGATATGCTCAGCGTCTGCAGCACTGCCGCCGTTACCGCAGGTAAACACGCAACCGCCACGGTCATAACAATCTGCCAGCAGCCGATAGGCAGCCATAATGTCATCACGGCAGACCACCAGCTCCGGGAAGCGTGACAGCAATAAATCAAGATTACTGTAGTCATCCAGCATATTCATGTCCCTTCTTATGAATCCTGAGCCAAATTCTCCGAGGTGCTTTTCAGATGGACCTGTAAGACAGCAATCTCTGCCGGAGTGACACCATCAATCCGGGAAGCCTGTCCCAGAGTCAGCGGGCGGCGTTTCTCCAGCTTGCTGCGGGCCTCCAGGCTCAGTCCTGGCAAGGTGTAGGAAAAACCCTCCGGGATACGCCAGTTGTCAAGCTTGCGCAAAGCCTGCGCCTGTCGTTCCTGATGCGCGATATAACCCTGGTAGCGCGCTTCAATGTTCAACTGTTCCTGCACCCTTGGACTGAATCGCGGCAAGTCAGTATGCTGTTCGTAGACGAAATCAGGATGCGACATCATGTCCCAGGCGCTGCGCCCCGGTTCCAGGAAAATCTTCTGCAGCACTGTTTTGGCCGCAGCGATATCCGCCTCGAGTTCCTCAACTGCATCCAGGGCCTGGCGCGGCAGCAGCCCGAACTGATATCCGATGCGGCTCAGGCGCCGGTCGGCGTTATCCTGCCGCAGACTGAGACGATACTCGGCCCGGCTGGTAAACAGTCGATACGGTTCAACGATCTCCTTGGTCACCAGATCATCAATCATCACTCCGAGGTAACTCTGATCCCGCCCAAGCTGCAGCGCCTCGCCCAGTCCGCCGGCCTGCCGGGCCGCATTCAGACCGGCCAGAAGCCCCTGCCCGGCAGCCTCCTCGTAGCCGCTGGTACCATTGATCTGCCCGGCCAGGAACAGATTCGGCCACTGTCGCAAGGCCAGACTGGGCAGGAGCTGATGCGGGAGGACGAAATCGTATTCTATGGCATAAGCAT